>CANJYC010000116.1 GCA_947478985.1 Acidobacteriota bacterium
AGTCATTTAATGAGGACACCTCGTTCTCATACCCACAAATGTCCTCATTAAATGACTCCCGACCCCATTAACAACGCGACGGCGTGGACCGCTATCGATTCACCGGCACCCATCGAATCGACACCCTCGTTCGTCTTCCCCTTGACGCTCACCTGTCCCGGCGTCACCTGCAGCGCACGAGCGAGGCTGGCGCACATGGCGTCGGCGTGCGGCGACAACTTCGGTCGCTGCGCGATGACCACGACGTCGATGTTGACGATCGCGAAGCCAGCGCTGCGGACAATGCCGGCAGCGGTGGTGAGCAGGCCGATGCTGTCAGCGTCCTTCCATGCCGCATCGGTGTCGGGAAAGTGCCGCCCGATGTCACCGGCGCCAGCGGCCCCGAGGATGGCATCGGTAACAGCGTGGCACACGGCATCGGCATTTGAGTGCCCCTGCAGCCCTTTGTCGAACGGGATGGTGATGCCACCGAGAATCAGGGGGCGCCCGGAGACGAGGCGATGAAGGTCGTAGCCGTTGCCGACCCGCAGCGACGGCATTCTCACGGTTTCACCCAGCAACTGTTCAGCCATAGCAAGATCCTCTGGCGACGTGATCTTGAGATTCCGCCGGTCACTGTCCACCAGCACCACGGTGTGGCCGGCCTGCTCCGCCAGCATTGATTCGTCGGTCGCGGAAACGCCGCGTGCCGCAACCGCCAGCGCATCGCGCAACACCGAGACTCGAAACGCCTGGGGTGTCTGCGCAAGAAAGATCTCATCTCGCGGCAGCGTCGCGGTGATCACGCCTGCCGCGTCACCGCGCTTCACCGTATCCTGGGCGCGCACGGCCGCGATCGCCGCACCGCTCTCCGCAGCGGCCTCAATGGTCCGCCGAATCACATCGTCACTCACCAGGGGTCGCGCCGCATCGTGAATGATCACGATGTCTGCCCGGCCGGACACGAGCGCGAACGCGTTGGCCACCGAATCCTGCCGCCGGGCACCGCCCTCGACCACGCGGATGCGCGCGTCGCCCAGCAGGTAGGCTGGCGGGTCGCCGGCGAGGCCGCCCGGAAGGGCGACCACGACCTCGGTGACCAGCGGACTTCGCGCCAGTGCCTCGACGCTCCGCTGAAGAATGGGGCGTCCGCCGAGCGTGAGGAACTGCTTCGGGCGATCGCCGCCGAAGCGCACCCCGTGCCCCCCCGCCGCGATGATGGCTGAGACGTGCAAGCAACTGATTCTATCCGTCGCGGCCGGGCCGTGCCATGATCCGGCTATGACTCTGGGTCAGCGTGTCATCGGGGTGCTCCTTCTGGAGCCCATGACATTCGAAGAGATTGAAGCCGACACCTCGGCGACGGGCCAGGCGCTGGCCGTCGTCGTCGTCGCCAGCGTCGCGGCCGGCATCGGTGCAGGCCTGCTCTTTGGCCCGCTGGCGCTGGTGCGCGAGACCCTGGCGGCGCTGGTCGGCTGGGTCATGTGGGCCGTGGTGACCTATCTGCTCGGCGCACGCATGATGCCCGAACCGGATACGAAGACCGACATGGGCGAACTTCTGCGCGTCATCGGCTTTTCCTACGCGCCGAACCTGTTCAACATCTTCGCGTTCATCCCGATCATCGGATGGGTTGTGCGCAGCATCGTGGCGTGCTGGTTGCTGGCGGCGATGGTCATCGCGGTCCGGCAGGCCCTCGACTATCGCAGCACCGCCCGCGCCGCCCTGGTCGTCTTCATCGGGTGGCTGGTCTTCGTGATCATCGTCTGGGTCCTCTAGGGACCGGCTGCCTGCTACACGCCGGAGCCGACGTCCGCGACATAGCGCATCCGCGCTGTGCTCCCCGTGAACTCGTGCATCCTGGCCTCGGTCTCATCGAGCACCTGTACAAGCCTGGCCGTGCCAAGTGACCGGGGCGCGAATACCACGAGGAGCGCCTGCGTCGTCAACGTGGTCACCATCGTACGCGCTGAGTCGGACGTGGGATTACCGAATGGACCGATCCGGTCCGCGAGCGTGATCCGTCCGCCGACGTGCACGTCATCCTTGCGGATCCCGGCGTAGGACTCCCCCTCACGGCCAAGCCGCAGCACGACGTCGCCCTCAATCAGCGCGGCATCGTACAGGCCGTACGGGAGTTGAAACTCGAGGGAGCACCAGTTGCAGACATCGACCATCGCGTTGATGCGTGGCAGCGGGTCGCCCTTCCTCACGCGGCGCAGCAGCGCCTCGGAGGACGGCCGTCGCCTGGTGGGATCGAGGCCCACGTGCTTGTACATCGTGCGGACCGCCTCGCGTGCTTCGGGAGGATTGGCACGCACGGCGGACTCGGCGGTGGCAAGCGGCGCATCCAGCCGGTGCTCGTGTTCGACCACCGTCGCGCCCTCGAGCCAGAGCACGCCGGGACGGATGATGGCCGCAAGCTCAGGCGCTACGGAGCACTGCACAGTCCCTCTCAGCCTCCGGGATGATGACCTGCCTCACCCGCTCGCCGAATGCCTTTGCATCCGAGCCAGACAAACCCGCGGTGTCGATGGGAGCGTGCACGACCAGCGTCACGTGACCGGGATAGGTCGCCAGCCGCCCCTTCAACATGATGTGCCGGCTGCCCGTGACTGAGATCGGCACCACCGGCAGCCCGGCCTCGAGCGCCAGATAGAAGCTTCCCCCCTTGAATCGCGCGACCCGCCCGTTCCGGCTGCGCGTGCCTTCCGGAAACACGATCAGCGACAGTCCCCCGGCCGTCAATCGCGACGCCCATCCGAAGATCCGATTGCGATCGGGTCGGCTGCGATCGACCAGCATGTGCCCCGTCCGGCGCAGGTGCCAGCCGAGAAACGGGAAATTCCCAAGCGAGGCCTTCGCGATGATGCGCAGCTGGTACGGCAGCGACCAGAACAGGATGGGAATGTCGTAAATGCTCTGGTGGTTGGCCACGAACACATAGGTCCGCCCGGGCTCGAGCCGATCGAGCCCGACGACATCCACGGTCACGCCCGTCGTCACCAGGATGAGGCGCGACCACGCCCGGGCGCACCAGTGCGCGAAATAGCCGCGCGCGTCGAGCAGGCTGGAGGCGAGCGACAGCGTGCCGAGCACGATGGTGTAGAGCCCGATGGCGGGAATCAGAAAGAAGACAGTCCGCCACCAGTGGAACGGTGGAATGCGCACGCAGCCTGATTGTAGGCGGACCCGCGGGTCCGCCTCTATGACATCGTCGCTACTTGCCCGCAGCCGCGGCGTCGGGGGGCATGCTGCGGACCGCAGGGGCCGGACCAGGAGCCGGCGTCGCCTGCCCGGTGGTCGTGGCGTCAATGAAGCGGCCGAAAATCATCTTGCCTGCGGTCGTCTGCAGCACGCTGGTCACCACGACATCGATCGTCTTGCCGATCATCTTGCGCGCGTTGTCGACCACAACCATGGTGCCGTCATCGAGATAGGCCACCCCCTGGTTGTATTCCTTGCCTTCCTTGAGGACAAACACCCGCATCAGCTCGCCCGGCAGAACGACCGGCTTGAGCGAGTTGGCCAGCTCGTTGATGTTCAGCACTTCCACGCCGCGCAGCTGCGCCACCTTGTTCAGATTGAAGTCGTTGGTCACGATCTTTCCAGGCAGCGTGCGCGCCAGCTCGATCAGCTTCAGATCCACCTCGCGGACCTCCGGGAAATCGACGTCTGAAATCGCCACGTCGAGGCCCGACATTTTCTGGATCTTCTGGAGGATATCGAGGCCGCGACGACCGCGGTTCCGCTTCATCGAGTCGGACGAGTCGGCGACCAGCTGCAGCTCCTTGAGCACGAACTGCGGGATGACCAGTGTGCCGTCCATGAAGCCGGTCTCGCAGATGTCGGCGATGCGGCCGTCAATGATGACGCTCGTATCGAGAATCTTGTACCGGCGCCCAGGACCGGCGGACCGAAACACATTGGCGATGTTGCCCGGCTGGAGCCACTCGCCATTGCGGGCGCCCATGACCAGCCCGATGTAGGGCAGGCCGAGCAGAATGAGGCTGTGCAGGAAGACCACACGGCCGTCGCCAATATTGGCCCAGTACATGGCGCCCCCGATCGTCTTGGCGGCTGCCAGCCCGACCGCGCCGCCAAGCAGCGCCCCAATCATGTGCGTGACCGAGATGTCCTTGAGCCGGATTTCGAGCGCGACGATCAGCGCACCCATGAAGCTCCCGAACTCAAGGTTCGGAAGCGCACCGCCTGACAGCGGCTGCAGCTGAATGGCCGAGAAGGCCACGGCGGCGACAAAGAGCAGGCGCGCGATGATGAACCAAGCCATGACGACCCCCATCGGGCGAATGAATGTAACGACGATATAAGGAAGGTTGAACGTTATGGCCCCGGGCTTGGAAAATCAAGCGATGAGCTGGTCGAGCGCCTCCCCGATGGTTCGCACGCCAACCAGCTCGCATCCCCCCTCGGACAACGCCACATCGGCGGGATCCACATTGGCAGCGGGCATGATCAGGCGGGTAAAGCCCATCTGTACCGCTTCGCGGATGCGGAGCGCGGCCTGCGGAGTGCCCCGGACCTCGCCACTCAGCCCGACTTCGCCGAACACCGCGGTCGCCGGGGCCAGGCCTCTGTTTCGGACGCTCGAGGCCACGGCCGCCACCACGCTGAGGTCCGCCGCCGGCTCCTCGATGCTCATGCCGCCGGCGATGTTCACGTACACGTCGTCTCCCGCCAGCGAGAGACCCGCGCGCTTTTCGAGCACCGCCAGCAGCAGCGACAGCCGGTTCTGATCGATGCCGATCGCCATGCGGCGCGCGTTGCCGAAGGTGCTCGTCGACACCAGCGCCTGCACCTCGACGAGGATCGGCCTGGACCCTTCCACGCAGCAGAGGACCGCGGAACCTGGCGTGCCGGTCGCGCGTTCCGAGAGAAACAGCTTGGACGGGTTCGCCACGGGCCGCAGTCCCGCGCCGGTCATCTCGAACACCCCGAGCTCGCTCACGGCGCCGAAACGGTTTTTCACCGCGCGCACAACGCGGTGCGAATGGTGACGCTCGCCCTCGAAGGAGAGAACGGTATCCACGACGTGTTCGAGCACCTTCGGGCCGGCCAGGTTCCCGTCCTTCGTCACGTGGCCGACGAGCACAGTCGGGATGTTCTGCCCCTTGGCTGCGAACAGGAACTGCGTCGCGGCCTCGCGCACCTGGCCGATGCTGCCGGGAGCCGACTGGAACTTGAGAGAGAACACCGTCTGCACCGAGTCGATGATTACGAGCGCCGGCTTGAGGCGCGCAATCTCCTCGAGGATCCGCTCGATGCAGGTTTCCGACAACAGGTAGATGGGCGCCTCACCGATGCCAAGGCGGGCGCCGCGGCTCTTGATCTGGTGCTCGGACTCCTCGCCTGAGGCATAGAGAACGGGGCCGAACTCGCGCGCGAAGTGCGCCGCTGCCTGCAGCAGCAGCGTCGACTTGCCGATCCCCGGTTCGCCGCCGAGCAGCACCAGCGAGCCCGGCACGATGCCCCCACCGAGCACTCGGTCAAATTCGCCGATACCGGTCGACAGCCGCTGCGCGTTGGCGTTCTCGACGTCGGCGTACAGCTTCGCCGATGTGCCCTGCGCGAACTGCGAATACCGGTTGCCGGCAGCGGCTCCGGTAGCGGCCGGCTCCGGCGCACGCTCCTCGACGAGCGAGTTCCACGCGCCGCACTCATTGCAGCGGCCTGCCCATTTCGGAGCCTGCGCGCCGCACTCCTGACACACGAACACGACTTTCGGGGGCTTCATACAGGTATCGGAACCCGGGCCCGTGACAGGCCAGGTCCTAATCGTATTGTCGTTCGATCCGCGTGCCGAGGCGGCAGACGATTTCCCACGGAATCGTCCCGATGGCCGCAGCCACCTCGCGCGCGTCAATCTGCTGCCAGGTCTCATCTCCCTGACGACCGAGAATAACCACCTCGTCGCCGGGCTCCACGACCTCGAGGCCCGTCACGTCGACCGTGATCATGTCCATCGACACCGCGCCCACGATCGGCACGCGGCGGCCACGAATCAGCACGGAGCCGCGGCCGCCCATGCGGGTATCCACGCCGTCGGCGTAGCCCGCGGGCACGACCGCAATGGTCCGCGGCTCGTCGGCCTGGAATCGCCAGCCATAGCCCGTTCCCTCGCCAGGCCGGAGCCCCTTCACCGCCACCACGCGACTGGTCAGCGACATGACTGGCTGCAGCGGGATGGTCGAGGCCAGCGGCGGCGGCACGATGCCATAGAGCAGCAGGCCCGGGCGTACGGTGTCGTACCAGACACGCGCATCGCGCAGCAGGGCCGCGCTGTTGGCGGCGTGCCGCAGCCTCGG
>CANJYC010000117.1 GCA_947478985.1 Acidobacteriota bacterium
CGACGGAGGTGGCGGCGCTGGTGGTGCTGGCAGCGGGGACGCTGGCGGGCGCCGGATACATCGTGCCTGCCAGCGCAGTCGTGGCCATCACGACCCTGCTACTGGTGGAGAAAACGCGCCTGCACCGGCTGGTGACACGCATTGATGACGCATCCCTGCGCGCGAGCGTGCGGTTTGCCGCAATGGCGTGCGTCATCCTGCCGCTGCTGCCCGTTGGCCCTTACGGACCATACGGCGCCCTCCGTCCACGGGAACTGTGGGCGCTCGTGCTCTTTTTCTCGGGGCTGAGCTTTCTGGGTTGGATCGCCCGCCGCCTCGTTGGCGCCCGTCAGGGCGTCATCGTTGCGGGCCTTCTCGGTGGCGTCATCTCATCCACCTCGGTGACCTGGCGCTTCGCCCATGACAGCCGGGAGGAAGGCGCGCCACGACTGGCGCTGGCGGCGGGGGCCATCGCCGCGTGTACGGTGATGCTCGTGCGTGTGACGCTCGCCTGTGCCGTGCTCAATCCCGCCCTGGCGCTCACACTGCCGGTCTTCCTCGTGCCGCCGTTTCTGGTCGGCGCGATCGCGGTGCTGGCGGCCTGGCGAGCCGATGTGTCACCGTCCGCGCCGGAGACGGTCACCGAGTCCCCGCTTCAGCTCCGGAGCGCCCTGCAGATGACGGGACTCTTTCAGGTGGTGTTAGTCGTGATCCTCGCCGTGACGTCGCGATGGGGGTCGCAGGCGCTGATTGCGACTTCTGCGTTCGTGGGCCTGACCGACCTGGATGCGTTGACGCTCTCCCTGGCGCGAAGCGCTGCGACGGCGCCAGACCTTTCCTTGGTGACCCTGGCGCTGGTGACGGGCATCGTGTCCAACACCATGCTCAAGCTCACGGCAGCGTTGGTGATGGGCCGGGGCGTGTTTCGCCTGGCCACGGGCGCAGCGCTTGGGGCCATGGCCATCGTCATCGTGGTCGTCATCGCCCTACGATAGGGCCGGGCGGGCACCCTAGCGTTCACGCACTGCGACTACGCACTGCGCCTACGCATTTCGAACACGCCACTTCATCGTCCGGCCACCAGCCAGCCCTTGCGAAGCCCTTCGGCCAGTAGCGCGCGGGCGTAGGCGTCGGCGTCGAGGCGCGCGGCGCCCTTGGGACGCGCCACCTCGCCGCGCCGCTCCGCATTGGCGTAGGCGCGGACAATGCGCTCCGTATTGCCGGCGTGACGCCGGTAGAGTTCGGAGAGTTTCTCGCGCTGCGGGATCACGACGAGCCATTCTAAGCGGTCCGCACCCGGGAAGGTTGGGCGTGTGAGGGACCGCTGGATTACACTCGCTCTTCATGGCGAAAGCGATTCGTATCCACGCATTTGGCGATCCGTCCGTCCTCCAGTACGAGGACCTTCCCGCGCTCTCCCCGCAGGCGGGCGAAGCGCTCGTGAAGATTGACGCCATCGGCGTCAACTACCTGGACATCTACCACCGTAACGGGATCTATCCGATTACGCTGCCGGTCACGCTCGGGCAGGAGGCCGCCGGGACCGTGGCCGCCGTCGGTGACGGCGTCACGACCGTACAGGTCGGGGACCGAGTGGCGTGGACGGGTGTATTCGGCAGCTACGCCGAGGCCAACGTGGTGCCCGCCGATCGGCTCGTGGCAGTGCCGCCTGGCGTGACAATGAAGCAGGCCGCATCGGCCATGCTCCAGGGGATCACGGCGCATTACCTTGCCACGTCGACGTATCCGCTCAAGGCGGGGGATACCTGCCTCGTGCACGCCGGTGCCGGCGGCGTGGGGCTGCTGCTGACGCAGGTGGCCAAGATGCGCGGCGCGCGCGTCATCACCACGGTGTCCACCGAGGAGAAGGCGGCGCTGTCGCGACTGGCGGGCGCCGACGATGTTGTGCTCTACACCTCCCAGGACTTCGAGGAGGAAGTGAAGCGGAAGACCGACGGCCGCGGCGTGCAGGTGGTCTACGACTCGGTGGGCAAGACGACGTTTGCCAAGAGCCTCGCCAGCCTGGCGCCGCGCGGCATGCTCGTGCTCTACGGCCAGTCGAGCGGCAAGCCTGGCGCCTTCGATCCGCTGACGCTGGCGAAGGGGTCGTGGTTCCTGACGCGGCCGACGATCGTGCATCACATCGCCGAGCGGGCCGAGCTTGAGCAGCGCGCGCGCGACGTGTTCGGCTGGATCGAGACCGGAAAGCTGAAATTGCGCATGGAGTTCGAGTTCCCACTCAAGGACGCCGCCGAAGCCCATCGCGCGCTCGAAGGGCGGGCGACCACGGGTAAAGTGCTGCTGATTCCGTAGGCAGTAGACTGAGCGACGTGGCACGCCATCCCGGCTTCGCGTTGCTGGCGCTTCTTGCGCTACTCCTGACCGCAGGCAGGGCCGGTGCGGTTGAGCCGTCGGTCCTGGACGGGGCGCAGCGGCTGTTCTACAACGGGCGCTACGCCGACGCCGGCGCCATTGCTGCCAGCCTCTGCACCTCCGAACCCGAGACGCTCAACGCGTGTGAGCTGCACCTCTCCGCGCTGCTCTTTCAGATTCGTCGCGCGATTGGCGATGCACCCGACCGCGACAAGGCGCTCGCGGCCTGCGGCGTGTGCGCGCCGCTGCTGTCTGCATTTGTGGCCGAGACGCGGAGGGTGCAGGGTATCGCGCGGGCACGAGTGGCCGTGGCGCCCGAGGATGAAACGGCGCTCTTCTTCCTTGGGAAAATCGATCTGAACTATGTGTGGCTCCAGCTGGGCACGCTCGGACGGAAAACCGGGTGGGACGAATTCTGGGAAGCACGACGGTCGCTCGACAAGGTGCTCAAAGCTAACCCCCGGCACGTGCGCGCCAAGGTGGCGCGGGCCTGGATCGACTACATCGTCGACACGCGGTTGCCGCGCGGCACGAAGTGGCTGCTCGGGGGCGGCAATAAGAAGCGGGGCCTGACGGCGGTGCGCGAGGCCGCCTTCGCGGGGGGCGGCATCTTCGAGCGCGCTGAGGCGGAATTCGCACTCTGGGACATGCAGGTCCGCGAGCGCGAACTGCCCCAGGCCCTCGAGACAGCCCGGCGGCTGGCCATTGAATTTCCAGACAACCCCGAACTCCGGCGTTTCATCGACACCGGGATTCCGATGGCGCCGCGCTAGCGCATTCTCACGGCAGATGGTGATCGACGAACGCGATATCGACGAGCGGTTCGTGCGGGCCTCCGGACCGGGCGGCCAGAACGTCAACAAGGTGTCGACGGCGGTTGAGCTGCGCTTCAACGTCGCCACGGCCTCACTCCCGCCGGACGTGAAGGCGCGCCTGGCCGTGCTGGCCGGCAAGCGGATGACCGCAGACGGCATCCTGATGATCGACAGCCGGGAGCATCGGACTCAGGCGCAGAACCGCGAAGCGGCGCGCGCTCGGCTCCTGGCGCTGGTCGCCGCGGCGGTCAAGCGGCCCAGAAAGCGCACAGCGACCAAGCCGAAGCCCGCGGCACGAGAAGCGCGACTGGAAACGAAGAAGCGCCGCGCCACGGTCAAGGCCCTGCGCGGGCGTTCTGGTTCGAGCGAGAGCTGACGGCGCCCCACGCTTATACTCGGAGTACCCATGTGGAATCGCGTCCTGGTCGCCGTCGCCGCCGTGCTGCTGCTGACGGCTGTTGCCGTGGCGCAGCGTACGGATGTCTTCGTGGCCCCCTTCGATCATCCAGGCATCGCCTACACCTCCACGCCCCCCACCGATCTGGTGGCACGGCTGAATCGCCGCGTGGCCGATGGCGAGGTCACGCTCAGGTTCGACCCTGAGACGGGGTACCTCCGGTCGGTTCTCGAGGCCCTGAGCGTGCGGCCCGAGTCGCAGGCACTGGTGTTTTCGCCGACGAGCTTCCAGGCCAAGCTCATCAGCATGGACAATCCGCGCGCCCTGTACTTCAATGACGCGGTGGCCGTCGGATTCGTCCGCGGCGCTCCCGATCTGGAGTTCGCGGCGCTGGACTCGCGACAGGGCGTGGTCTTCTATGCGCTCGCGCAGACTCCCGGATCCAAACCGGAGTTTGTGCGCAGCGGAGAGTGCCTCATCTGTCACGTCTCGGATGAGTACACGAGCGGCATTCCCGGCTATCTGCTGCTCAGCACGCTGCCGAGGCCGAATAAAGACGCGTATGCAGGCGGGTTCGCCACCAACTACCGGAGTCTCTTTTCCGAGCGCTGGAGCGGCTGGTATGTGACCGGCGATCCCGGCGCACCACACCTGGGGAATCGACCGGTGAGCCCTGGTGATCTGACGCGCAAGCCGCTGACGACGCCGGGACATCCGCTGTCGTCGCTCGAAGGCGCCATCGACCTGAAGGGCTATCTGACACCGTACAGCGACGTGGTGGCGCTGATGGTGCTTGCGCATCAGACGCTGATGTCAAACCTGCTGACGCGGCTCGGGTGGGAGGCGCGCGTGGCCGATGCCAGCGCCACAGCGCAGGCGCGCGTGCGTGGCGCAGCAGCTGACGTCGTGGACTCGCTCCTGTTTGTCGGCGAGGCACCGCTCACCGCTCCGGTGCAGGGGTCCTCGGGCTTTGCGGAGGCATTTTCGGCGCAGGGGCCGCGCGATGACAAGGGGCGATCGTTGCGTGAACTCGACCTGCGGCGCAGGCTGATGCGCTACCCCTGCAGCTACATGATCTACAGCGAGACCTTCGATGCACTCCCGCCTCAGGCCAAGGCCGCGGTCTATGCGCGGCTGCGTCGGGTGCTGTCCGGGCTGGAGCCCGGAAGCAAGTACCGGTCGCTGTCGCTTGCCGATCGCAAGGCCGTGCTCGAGATACTGACGGCGACCAAGCCGGAGTTCGCGGCGTCCATGCCGTCCCGGGCGCGGTGAGCGTGCCGGTTGGCCGCGCCGCCGGTGTCTTGCGGGTGCTGGTGCCGGTCCTGCTACTGCTCTACGCGGTGACGCCGTCCGCGCAATCCGGACCGTCTGCGGCGTGGCTCGCGCCCTATCGGGGAGCGGCTGCCACGCTGATCGCGTCGGCTACTGGTGATGACGCCGCCTGGCAGCGGCTGGCAGAGCTGACGGACACCTTCGGCCCGCGGCTGAGCGGATCGGACAACCTGTCGCGTGCGATCACATGGGCTGCTGACGCGATGAAGCGTGACGGCCTCGACCGCGTGCGGACCGAGCCCGTGATGGTGCCCCACTGGATCCGTGGACATGAGGCCGCCGAGATCACGACGCCCCAGCGGGACACGCTGACGGTGCTGGGCTTGGGTGACTCCGTATCGACGCCGGCTGCGGGCATCGAAGGGGAAGTCCTCGTGGTGACCAGCTTCGACGACCTCCGCAGGCACGCAACCGATGCGCGCGGGCGGATCGTGCTCTTCAACACTCCCTTCATGACGTACGGCGAAACGGTGGCCTACCGGACCGGGGGCGCGCGTGCCGCTGCGGTTCAAGGCGCCATCGGCGCGCTCGTGCGGGCCGTTGGACCGATGGGCCTCCGCACGCCGCACACGGGTGCCGTGCAGTATGCGCAGGACGTGGCACCGATTCCCTCGGCGGCCATCGCGGGTGAGGATGCCAACCGCATCGTCCGCATGGTGGCGCGTGGCCAGCGAGTGCGGGTACGCCTGACGCTCGAAGGACACTTCGAGGCGGATGCCGCGTCGGCGAACGTCGTGGGCGAGATCCTGGGCCGGGAGCGGCCGGAGGAGATTGTGCTGCTCGGCGGCCATCTGGATTCCTGGGACGTCGGCAGCGGGGCGTCCGACGATGCCGTGGGCTGCGTCGTCACCTGGGAGGCGCTCCGGCTGATGAAGAAGCTCGGGCTCCGTCCCAGGCGGACCGTACGGCTGGTGCTCTTCACGAACGAGGAGAACGGACTACGCGGCGCGGCCGCCTACGCTGACCACTACGCCGCGCAGGCGCGGGACCATGTCTTCGCACTGGAGTCGGATTCGGGCGTGTTCCTGCCGGCCGGTCTCGGATTCAGTGGCAGCGAGGACGCGCACGCGATCATCCGTGATATCGCGACGCTGCTGGCGCCGCTCGGGTTGCTCGAGGTCCGGGTGGGTGGTGGCGGCGCAGATGTCGGGCCGATCGCGATGGCCGGGAACGCGCCGACGATGGCCTATCTCGGCGATTCGGAGAAATATTTTCAGATACATCACACGCCGGCAGACACCGTCGAACGGATTGCGCCCGGCGAGGTCTCGCGTGCGGCTGCGGCCATTGCGGTGATGGCGTATGTCGTGGCGGAGATGCCGCAGCGCCTGCCGAAATAGCGCGAAGGCGCTTAGGTGATCTGTGTGAGCGTGAC
>CANJYC010000118.1 GCA_947478985.1 Acidobacteriota bacterium
CCCTCGCCGACACGCGTGGTGTAGGCCTTGACCACGCCGAGCACGCCACCAATCGCGCTCGCCGGCACGCCGAGGCCGGTGCACACGCCGCCAATCGACGCGTTCGAGGAGGTCACAAACGGATAGGTGCCGTGATCGATGTCGAGCAGCGTGGCCTGCGCGCCCTCGAACATCACGCGCCGGCCGTCGGCGATGGTCTTTGCGATAAACAGGGAGACGTCGCCCACCCACGGGCGCATGCGCTCGCCGAAGGCCACGACCTGATCGAAGACCGGCTTCCAGTCCAGGGTCGAGTCCCTGATGATGCGGTTGCGCGCGCTGACGTTCTCGCGCACTTCCTGGGCGAGCGCGTCGGGGTCGCCGAGCAGGTCGCACACGCGGATTCCGCGCCGGCCGATCTTGTCCTCGTAGGCCGGGCCGATGCCGCGCGACGTCGTGCCGATCTTCCGCTCGCCCCGGCGCGCTTCCGACAGCACGTCAAGTTCGCGGTGATACGGCAGGATCACGTGGGCCTTCTCGCTGACGAGCAGGCGCCCGTTGACGTCGATGCCGAGCTGCGCCAGCTCATCGACTTCCTTGAAGAGCGCCTGCGGATCGACGACGACGCCGTTGCCGATGATGCAGGTGACGCCAGGGTGGAGGATCCCGGACGGAATCAGGTGTAGGACGAATTTCTTCCCCTGCACGAACACCGTATGTCCGGCATTGTGCCCGCCCTGATAGCGCGCCACGGTCGAGAAATGCGGCGTCAGCATATCGACGATCTTGCCCTTGCCTTCGTCGCCCCACTGCGCGCCGAGCACCGCGATATTCGTCTTCGACATTCCCACATATCGTACCGCAGAGGCACGAGAACACGAAGTACCGCGCGCGCGCATGCGCGGCTGGCACGAGAACACATGAGCCTGACAACAGTGGCGGCCCCGTACGCGCCTGACGCGCCGGTGCCGCGAATGTCAACTGAAAGAATTTTTGAAATTGATTTGACATCGCCGCGCGTCGCTCTTAACTTCTGATCCTTCCGCACACGTCAGATCGTTATCGCAGCGACGGCACCGCGCGGCGAACATGGCTCGGGTGCGGGAGCCTGGCGGTTCACACTGAATCAGGAGCGGGGTATAGCGACATGACGGGTCCACGGGCCGGTTTCGAACGCAGAGTTCAGGCGACCCTCGATGCAGCACCTTCACGGATCCCTGTCATCCTCGGAGGATGCGGCAGCGGCCGCACCTGGCTGCTGCAGCGCCTGCGCGAGCACGGCACCATGCGCGGCAGCACCCAGTACATCGATATCGAGCGCTGCGCGACGACACCGGAACGCTTCTTCGAGGCAGTGGTTTCAGCCTCCCCCTTTCCGTGGCATGGTTCCGACCGCGCGCCGTCAACGGCACGCGAAGCCTTCGACGCCCTGCTGGCCTTCTTTGATACCGCCCGTGCACCGGGCGGCCAGCCCTGCACCTTCCTGCTCGACGAGGTGCTGGAACTCCGGACGTTTGAGAGTTTTCCCGGCCTGCGCCACGTACTCCGGGACCTCATCGAAGCCCTCTCGGGCAGCGGCAACCGGTTCGTCCTGACCACCCGCTACAGCGCCCGGGCGCACCGGCTGCTGCGCGACGCCACGGCGCGGTTCGAGGTCATGCATATTCCGGCGTTGTCACCGGGCGATGTGATTGACCTGCTGGCCCCGTCGTTCAATGGCTACGAGCAGATGCCGACGGACGACCGCGACGAGATGGGACGTGCCGTGGAGGCCCTGACCGGCGGCCGCCCCGCGTATGCGCGTGCGCTTGGCGACGCCATGGCGCAGCTGGGCGGACACCCCGATCCGATCAGCGCCCTTGCGGCGCTGCTCTCGGGCGGTGGCACGCTCGATCGCCTGTGTCACTATTCCTACGAGCTGCGCCTGCATCGCGCCCGCGGCTACGGCGCCCTGAAGGCCATTCTCGACATCCTGGCCGAGTCGGAATCACTGACGCTGACGGAAATCTCCCAGCGCCTCCACCGGACCCCGGGTTCAACCAAGGACTATCTGTCGTGGCTGGAGGACGTGGACCTGGTGATATCGCGCCAGAAGCGCTACACCTTTACCGACCCACTGTTACGCCTCTGGGTTCACCTGCACGGCCGGACCGTCCCGCCAGGCGAAGACGAGATCGCGCGCGGCGTGCAGCTCTATGCGCTCGCGCGTATTCCCCATGCCGAGGCGACACCCGCGCTCGCTTACGTCGGCAGTGAGGGAACGCCCGAGGAACGCAAGAGCTGGGGCATCATCGAGATTGATTGAGGCCGAGCAGTGCGAGCCTGGCGGCTTCCTGCTCCGCTTCCTTCTTGGCATTCCCGCTCGCGCTGCCGAGCACCTCTCCCGCCACCACCACATCGACGCTGAACACTTTTCGATGATCGGGTCCGGTCTCGCCTGAGACGCGATAGTCCGGCAGCGGCCGGCCGAGCGCCTGGAGCCGTTCCTGCAGCGCCGACTTGAAATCCTGCCCCACGAAATTTGGCGTCGCCCCCTGATCGAGCGCGTCCTTCATCTCGCGCCGGAGAAAGCGCTCGGCGGCTTCAAGCCCTCCGTCAAGGTACAGCGCCGCGATCAGCGCTTCATAGGCATCAGCAAGCAGGGCCTGCTTGAAACGTCCGCCTGTCTTCTCCTCGCCCCGACCGAGCAGCAGGTGTTCGCCTAAGTGCAACTGCTCCGCGTGGCGGGCCAGCGACGGCGTCGAGACGACCTGCGCCTTGATCTTCGACTTCTGCCCTTCGTTGTAGTCGGGATACTGCTCGTGCAGGGCGTGTGCGACGACGAGCCCGAGCACCGCATCGCCGAGAAACTCGAGGGACTCGTTGTCGGCCACCCCGCCGGTCTGGTCCTCGGCCGCGCGGGAACGGTGTGTGAGCGCGTGCTCGAGCAGTCCGCGGTCGCGGAAACGATAGTCGATACGGTCCTGCAGGTCCTCGAATTCGTCCCGGATCCGGACGACGCGCGCGCCGAGATCCTCGCGATGGCTCTCGATGACCCGCCGCGCGGTGTCCGCCTCATGGTCGGCGACGGCGATGCGGATGGGCCCGAGCGAGTTGACCGACATCGGCCAGATGGCCTGCGTATGTCCGCTGATGCGGAAGCTGTCGATGCCGTGGCTGTCGAGCAGCGCCACGATGACGCTCGCTTCGATGTCTGACGTGGTGTCAAACACAATGATCGGTGTGGCCATGGATGATTGGTGAACGGGTATAGTACGCTTCTTCCGGTGAAACTCAGAGACGACGCCCGCTTCAACACCGTCTGCATCCACGCCGGCCAGGAGCCCGATCCGACCACGGGCGCCATCGTCACGCCGATCTACCAGACGTCGACCTACGTGCAGGACGCGCTCGGCGTCCACAAGGGTTTCGAATACGGGCGCACCCAGAACCCGACGCGATCGGCCCTCGAAGGCAACCTCGCGGCCATCGAGCACGGGAAGGCCGCGTTCGCCTTTGCGTCGGGCATGGCCGCGACCGGCGCCGTGATGACGCTGCTCCAGTCAGGCGACCATGTCGTGGTCACCGACAACACCTACGGCGGCACCTATCGGCTCTTCGAACGCGTTCTGCGGAAGTATCAGCTGGACTTCTCCTACGTCGACACGTCCGACGTCGAGGCCATCCGCGCCGCCATCACGCCGAAGACGAAGCTGCTGTTTCTCGAGACGCCGACCAATCCGGTGCTCCGGCTCACGGACCTCGCGGCCGCCTGCGAGGTCGCACACGCGCGTGGGGTGCCCGTCGTCGTCGACAACACGTTCGCCAGCCCCTACGTGCAGCGCCCTATCGACTTTGGCGCGGACCTGGTGATTCACAGCACGACGAAGTTCCTCAACGGCCACTCCGACAGCATCGGCGGCGTGGTCGTGGCGGTCAACGATGCGCACATCGAGTGGCTGCGCTTCATCCAGAACGCCGAGGGCGCCATCCTCGGCCCGATGGATGCGTGGCTGGTCCTGCGCGGGACCAAGACGCTGCCGATCCGGATGGAGCGGCATAACGCCAACGCGATGATCCTGGCCGAGACGCTCGCGGCGCATCCCAAGGTGGCGCGCGTCCACTATCCCGGTCTGACGACGCATCCGCACCACGCGCTCGCCCGGAAGCAGATGCGCGGATTCGGCGGTCTCATCTCCTTTGAGCTCGGCTCACTGGAACGCGCGCGGACCTTCCTCAACAGCCTGCAGCTGATGGCGCTCGCCGAAAGCCTGGGCGGCGTCGAGACCTTGATCAGCCATCCGGCCAGCATGACCCACGCCTCCGTGCCGCCAGAGCGGCGGCTGCAGATCGGCATCACCGAAGATATGGTGCGGGTGTCGGTCGGCATCGAAGATATCGACGACCTGAAGGACGATCTGGCGCAGGCCCTCGACCGCGTCTGACGTTCAGGACGCCGACGCCCCCAGCCACCGAAGGTAGACCTCTGATCCGCCGTCCGCGCGGATGACCAGGAACTCCGGCACCTCATAGGGATGCAGTTCGCGGAGGCGTGCCTCGAGCGCGCCGAGCCGCGCGACCGGGGTCTTGATCACGAGCTGCTGCTCGCGCGCCTCCTCCACTGCTCCTCCCCACCGGTATACCGACGTCATCACCGGCAGGATGCTCACGCACGCCGCCAGCCGTTCCTCGACAAGCGTGTGCGCCAGCGTCGCGGCATCGGCGTCCGCCGCGAGGGTCGTGAGCACGATTGCCGCAACGACCGCGGCCTCACTGTCCGGTGCGGTGCTCATGATTGGGCTTGTACTTTGATCGCGACTTTGTTATTTATCACTTGTACTTCCTGTCGAGGTTTGGTACTTAAGAGTGCGTCGCGCGTGTGCACGTCGCGGGTCCTGTCGGTGGACAGCCCCGCCCCACGCCACCCGCGAGTCGCACATTCGCAGCGCGCACTAAAGGACTTGTACTCGGGATCGAAGCGCGCTATTCTCGCATGACGTCAGGGATCGACATGAAGAAGAGAACACCACAGACCGACTCGCTCACCTCGCCGCGCCGCCGGCGCCGCGTCGTGCAGTACGTGCTCGTGTTCGTCGGGTGCGTGCTCGCGATCGACGCCCTGGTGGGCGACAAGGGCCTGCTCGCGATGCGCAAGGCACAGCAGGAATATCAGACGCTCGAGCGATCCCTCTCTGATGCCCGCTCTGAGAACACGAGGCTGCGGGAGCAGGCGCGCCGGCTTCGCGAGGATCCCTCCGCGATTGAGGATATCGCCCGCCGCGAACTCGGCCTGATCCGACCGGGCGAGAAGCTGTTCATCATCAAGGACGTCCTCCCCGCACAGAACTGACACGCGCCGCGCAGGACTCGCCGCATTCGCGACATTGCGATCCTGCGGCGCGCGTGCTACATTGTGGTTTCCTCATGGGCCGAACGGCCCGTTCCTCTAGACAGTGTCGCGGGGTGGAGCAGTCCGGTAGCTCGTTGGGCTCATAACCCAAAGGTCGCGGGTTCAAATCCCGCCCCCGCAACCAAGTCATCAGCCAGCATCATCGTCCAGCAACATCGCCCTGCTCCAGCCGTTGGCTGGCGTCCGCTGCCTCGCGTCTTCTTACCGCGCTCTGCGCACCCGGTAGAGGTAGTCGCCGCCAAAGGTGCCGACCAGCTCAACCTCCCTGCTTTCCTGCGCCGCGGTGACGGCGGCACGCAGCTCCGATGCCCGTCCCGTCGCCACGACGACATACGTGATGCCCAGCGCGTGCAGGCGATCGATCGAGACCGGTGCCGGGAACTGAACGAGCGCGGCCAGGTTGTCCTTGTGCGCCAGCGGCTCGTGGCGCCCGAAGCCGTTGGCGATCGGATGCCAGTGGACGGTGGAATACAGCAGATAATCGGCTTCCCTGAAACCTTGGGGCGTTCCGCGATAGCTCGGCAGCGACAGGACCGCCCCTGGCGGCATCGACTGCAGGCGGTGATAGACCTCGGGGACATCAAACGGCTTCGGCTTCCCCCCAGGGAAATCCACGAGAAACGATTCGGCGAGGAATGCCGCGCCGAGGCACGCGACCACCGCCCGCGCGCGCCATCCTCTCCCCCGCACGAGAAACGCAGCGCCGTATGCGGCAAGCGCCGCGAACGCGAGCATGACCAGCAACGCGAAGCGTGCGGGTGATCGCAGCATGGACAGCCCGGGCAGATGCGCCAGCAG
>CANJYC010000119.1 GCA_947478985.1 Acidobacteriota bacterium
CGGTGAGTTGCAGGCGGCGCACGCACCACCAGACACGACAAGAAGGACCAGCAGGGTAAGGCGGCGCATTGGCCGACAGGATATCAAAGCGTGCTAGACTTCGTCTGTCACGTTGGATCCCGCCGCGCCTGTTCTGCCTGCGTCAGTTGCGTAAGTTCTGCACGCTTCCAGTAGCACCCAAGCCCGCCGCTTCCAACCTATCCAGGAAGAGTGCATGAGACTTTACGTAGGAAATCTGTCGTACAACACCGAAGAACCGCAGCTGCAGGAGCTGTTTGCCGGTGTGGGCACGGTCAATTCGGTCCAGCTCGTTCGCGATCGCGAGACCGGCCGCTCCAAGGGCTTCGCGTTCGTCGAGATGGCGGACGATGAACAGGGCCGCGCGGCGTGCTCCACCCTCGACCAGCGCGACTTCGATGGCCGCCGGCTGACGGTGAATGAAGCCCGTCCGCAGGAAAAGCGGTCCGGCGGCTTCGGCGGTGGCGGCGGCGGCAACAGCGGCGGCTTCGGCCGGCAGAAGCGCGAAGCGCGCTGGTAAGACTGCTCTCCGGGGCTTAATCGGGGCCTCGTTTCGAACCCGACCCGGGTCCTTCTGGACCCGGGTCCTTCCCCCCTCACAAACCCAGGTCTGCCCCCCAAGAGGCGGGGGTCCACCCTGGTGCCAACGTGCCCTGCGAGCAGGCACCTTGGCCCCACCTGTTTTGCGTATTTCACTCAATAAATCGCGCGATCTTCGACATTCGACACATTGCGTTTACCACCGTAAGTGTGGTACAAATTTGCGGTTCCGCTTGGCCTGAACGAGGCCGCAGAGCGGCCATGTGGTCAAGCGTGAGCTTGTCTTTACTGTAATCGTCGGTCATGGAGGCTGATTGCTGAATATGGGGCACCAAGAGAAAGTACTGGGAAGGCTCGTAGGATTGGGCAAGGCGCTGTGTGTGGCGTTCGCGATCCTCGTGTTCGCGCCCGCGCTCGCGTCCGCTCAGAGCACGATCACAGGCGTTGTCCGGGATGCATCCGGCGGCGTTCTGCCTGGCGTGACGGTGGAAGTATCCAGTCCCGCCCTTATCGAAGGCGTGCGTTCGGCCGTGTCGGATGATTCCGGCACCTACCGCGTGAACGACCTGCGGCCCGGCACCTATGCGGTGTCGTTCTCACTTCCGGGCTTCAGCACTGTTCGCCGCACCGGCGTGGCGCTGTCCGACCTGTTCACGGCGACGATCAACGCCGACCTGACGGTTGGTTCGCTCGAGGAGACGATTACCGTCACCGGCCAGACGCCGCTCGTCGACACCCAGAGCGTCGTGCAGAAGCAGACGATCGACAACAAGATGGTCGATGCCCTGCCGAGCGCGCGACTGATCCACAACCTCGTGCTCCTGCAGCCCGGCGTGTCCGGCGTGCGCCTCGGCGCCTCGCAGGCCGACGGCCGGACGACCGTCATTCACGGCAGCCGCGGCACGGCGCCCGTCATGATCGACGGCTTCTCGGTCAACTTCGTGCCGACCAGCAATTCCAGCAACAGCAGCTTCTACCTGAACGTGGCATTGGCGCAGGAAGTGACCGTCCAGACGTCGGGCGCCTCGGCAGAGTCGCAGTGGGGCGACATCCTGTCGAACGTGATCCCGAAGGAGGGCGGCAACAGCCTGTCCGGCTACTTCTACACGCAGTACACGAACGAGTCGATGCAGGGGAACAACATCTCCCAGGCGCTCATCGACCAGGGCATCAAATCGGTGTCCCGCAACGACTACAAGAAGAACTTCGTGCCCGCCGTCGGGGGACCGCTCGTGAAGAACAAGCTCTGGTTCTACAGCGCGTTCCAGTGGCAGGACTTCAACCTCTGGCGCGGCGACATGTACTACAACGCGACGCCGCTCGCCTGGACCTACACGCCCGACCTGAACCGCCCGGCACCGAACCGCGTCACCGACGGGGACTGGAGCCTGCGCCTGACGATGCAGGCGACGCCGCGCAACAAGTTCATGGTCTACTTCGACCAGCAGCCGCACGTCATCAACCAGCGCAACGCGACGACCTTCAGCCCGCTTTATGCGCCGGAAGCCACCAACACGTACCGCACGTGGCCAAACGCGGTGTACACGGCCGTCTGGAAGTCGCCGGTTAACAACAAGCTGTTCCTTGATGCCGGCGCCGGTCAGTACTCGACCTCGATCGCCACTCGGCCGGTTGAGGACCCCAAGTACCTGGCTGATCCGTACAGCATCATCCCGGTGCTCGAGACGACGACGAACATGTGCTACCGCGCGTCGGGCTGCAACGGCGCCGGCGGCTGGGACGCCGATCCGTACAACATTGCGCTCAACTCGCGCGCGTCGGCCAACTACGTGACCGGTTCCCACTCGATGAAAGTCGGGTTCCAGAGCCGCTACGGCCGCGTCAGCAACAACGCGTCCGGCAAGGACTACACTTATCGCTTCACCAACGGCATCCCGAACCAGATCACGCAGCTTGCGCCCGGCCGCGATCACCAGCGCCTGCTTCAGACTGGGCTCTTCGCGATGGACACCTGGACCATGAACCGCCTCACGCTCAACCTCGGGCTGCGCTACGACCAGCAGCACGGATGGGTGCCGGCGAACAAAGTAGATGCGGGAACGTTCGTGCCCGCGCGCTCCTACGACAAGGTCGACAACGTGCCGCTGTTCCGGGACCTCTCGCCCCGCATCGGCGTGGCGTATGACCTGTTCGGCAACGGCAAGACGGCCCTCAAGGTGACTGCCAACCGCTACACCGACACGATCGGCGTCGACATCTCGCGCGCGAACGACCCGCTCAAGCTGGCGGTCGGCAGCGCGACGCGGACCTGGAATGACGCGGACAAGGACTACGAGCCGGACTGCGACCTCAACAGCACGCTCGCCAACGGCGAGTGCGGCGCGATGAGCGATCAGAACTTCGGCAAGGCCAATCCGCGGAATGTCGGCTGGAACAAGGACATTCTCACGGGGTTCGGCGTCGGTCCCAACGTGTGGGAATACACAGCGCAGGTCCAGCAGGAGGTCATGAACGGCCTGTCGATGAACGGCGGATTCTTCCGCCGCAAGTACGGCAACATGCGCGTCACCGATAACCTCGCTGTCACGCCGGCCGACTACGACACCTACTGCGTGACCGCGCCGCTCAACAAGGCCCTTCCGGGCGGCGGCGGCTACCAGGTGTGCGACCTCTACGACGTGAAGCCGGCGAAGTTCGGCCAGGTTCAGAACCAGGTCAACGCCGCCGACAACTACTCCGGCAAGACCAGCGAAACCTGGCAGGGCGTGGATGTCGGCTTCAACGCCCGCATCCGTGGCGGCGTCACCGTCAACGGCGGCCTGAGCAGCGGCCGTACCCACCGTCAGAACTGCGCGGTTGTCGATACGCCGACCGTCCAGTACTGCGACCAGAAGGAATCGCTGCAGACGCAGTTCAAGTCGACCGGCAGCTACGCGCTCCCGTGGTGGGGCATCCAGGTGGCCGGCACGTTCCTGAACATCCCGGCCAACTTCCTCTCCGCCACGGCGGTCTACACCAACGCCCAGATTGCCCCGTCGCTCGGGCGTAACCTCTCGGCGGGCGCCAACGGTACGGTCACGGTGAATCTGATTGCACCGGGCGCCGAGTTCCACCCGGATGGCCGTCAGACACAGGTCGACATGAAGTTCTCCCGCCTCACGCAGATTGGCAAGTACCAGCTGACGGCGGGTGTGGAGATCTTCAACCTGCTCAACGGCACGGGCGTGCAGCAGTTCAACGACCGCATCGGGCCGACCTACCCGAGCAGCAGCGAGATCCAGTTTGCTCGCTACGCGCAGTTGATGGCGCAGCTCACGTTCTAGTCGAAGGCCTGGGCACATAGCCTGGGACCGTCGATCGGGCAAGTCAGAATGGGGCAGGAGCTGCATCGGCAGCTCCTGCCCCTCTTTATTTGGATTTCCTCTTCTTTCGCCTCCCCCAACCTCCCGCCCGCAGCCTGGGCAAGGGCCTTCCTACGACGCGGGGGGAAGTTGCGTTTACGTGACGCACTGTGATAAAAACCCCGCACTTGCAGGCTTGGCACCAAGGTGTGTCAGGCCGTCCGTTCCTACGTCACCAGACCGTCGACCAAAGATCGTTCGTCCCGCTTCGTACGACCGACTCAGTCTGATCAGCGTGTATCACCAATGGAGAGGCACAGATGACCCGAAGAAGTCTCGTTCGAGCACTAGGAGTCGCATTTATGTGGCTTCTGCTCGTCCCCGCCCTGTCATGGGCGCAGAGCGGAATTGCCGGGGTCGTTAAAGACTCCAGCGGCGCGGTACTCCCTGGCGTATCAGTCGAAGCCGCCAGCCCGGTTCTGATCGAAAAAGTCCGGTCCGTCGTGACCGACGACCAGGGCGCCTACCGCATGCTTGATTTGCGGCCTGGCACCTATACCATCACCTTCACGCTCCCGGGCTTCAGCACGGTAAAGCGCGAAGGACTGGTCCTGCCGGACGCCTTTACGGCCACAGTTACCGCTGAACTCCGGGTCGGCTCCCTTGAAGAGACAGTCACGGTCACCGGCGAGAGCCCACTGGTCGACGTGCAGAACGTCACACAGCGCCAGGTGCTCGATGACACGATGGTCGACTCGCTGCCGACCATCCGCTTCGTCCACACCTTCGCGACGCTGCTGCCGGCCGTGACCGGCACCACGTTCACCTCAAACGGCACCGACCAGCGCAAATACTGGTCCCACGGCGGCCGCCAGGCAGACTCGGTGGTCTCTGTGGACGGCTTCTCCACCAACTTCGGCATGCCCGGATTCGCCGGCAACAGCAGCTTCTTCATGAACTCGGCCTGGGTGCAGGAAGTGTCGGTCATCTCCTCGGCCGGCGCGGCTGAGCAGGGATTCGGCGGCGTCATGAGCAACGTCATCCCGAAGGAGGGCGGCAACCGGTTCAGCAGCTACTTCTACGGCAATTACGCTGACGAGAACATGAAGGCCAACAACGTGGATGATGACCTGCGCGCCCATGGCGTGACCACAGGCACCTTCACCATCAAGCAGTTCGACATCGACCCGGCTGTCGGCGGCCCAATTCTCAAGGACAAGCTCTGGTTCTTCGCCGCAGGCGAGAGCTCGATGGTGAACCGGTCGCGCGCGGGCGTGTACTACAACTCAACGCCGCTCGGCTGGTTCTATACACCGGACCTCTCCCGACCGGCCGGAAACAAGAACACTGACTGGGACTGGGGCGCGCGCGTCACCTACCAGATCACGCCGCGCAACAAGTTCAGCGCGTACTGGGACCAGCAGATTCACACCTATCACCAGCGGAACGCTGATGAGAGCGCCACCTCGGTGAGCGTCGCGGCACCGGAAGCCACCAACTTCACGGAAGAGTGGCCGAATTACGTGCTGCAGATGGTCTGGAAGTCTCCCATCAACAACAAGCTCTTCCTCGAGGCCGGCACCAGCATGTATGTGACGGCCATCCCGACGTCGCCGTCGCGCGATCCGGGCTACACCGTGGAACCGCTGAACATCATCCCGGCGTATGACACGGCGAGCGGCTTCTGCTTCCGCGCCTCCGGTGGTCAGTGCGGCGGGTGGAATCGCCCGTTCAATCGCGCCGATTACAACCGCGCCAATGCGTCCTACGTCACGGGTTCGCACGCCGTCAAGGTGGGCATGAGCTTTCGGTACGGTGACGTCGGCACCTTCGGCACCTACGGCAGCGATATCGCCTTCCAGTTGACCAGCGGCGTGCCGAACCGCATCACCCAGTACGGCCGGCCGGATGCGAATCAGCGCAAGGGCGTCGAGTGGGGCTACTTCGCTCAGGATCAGTGGACGAAGAATCGCCTGACCCTCAATTACGGCGTGCGGCTGGACCACCAGCGTGAGTGGGTGCCGGCGCAGAGCAACCCGGCGGGACAGTTCGTGCCCGCGCGGAGCTTCGACAAGGTCGAGGACGTGCCGAACTACTGGGATTTCAGCCCGAGACTGGGTTTCTCCTATGACCTGTTCGGCAACGGCAAGACCGCCGTCAAGGCTACGGTGAACCGGTACGTTGGGCAGTCGCTCGGCGCCATCTCGGATGCGAGCAACCCGATGAGCAAGCTGGTGAACTCGGTCACGCGCAACTGGACCGATGCCAACACCAACTATGTTCCGGACTGCGAC
>CANJYC010000120.1 GCA_947478985.1 Acidobacteriota bacterium
CCCCGCCTTCCTGAAGGAGATTGTATGTATCGCTGGATTCTGCGAACCCTGATGGTTGCGGCCGTGGCCACGTTGTTCACGCTGGGCGGCGCAGTCGACGTGCGCGGCGACGGACAGCAGGCCGGACCAGCGCCCGCGGCGGAAGGACCGGGTTCGGGATTTCGAGTTGACGCCAGGCGAGGCCCCGTCGACCTTGGGATCAATGACCCGGCGCTTGTCGGCGCGATCGACATCCACGTGCACCTAGTCCCGGACAGCCCCGGCGCAAACGGCAACATGCGCTTCCTCGATCCGTTCGAGATGGCAAAGGTGGCCAAGGCCAGGCGGATGCGTGGCTTTGTCATGAAGACACAGCACGACGCCTCGTCGGCCAGCCTCGCCTATCTGACGCGCAAGTACGCGGCGCCGGACCTGGACATCTTCGGCACGATGGCCATGAACCTCGCGCTCGGCGGCATGAACGTCGCGGCAGTAGAGCGTTTCTCGCAGGTCAGCGGCGGATGGGGCCGGATCATCATGATGCCGAGCATCGATAACGAGCGCGAACGCGACGCGCCCTCGGATACGCTCGGTTCACGTCGTCCGTATGCCCTCCTGATGTCTCCGGAAGCCGAGAAGTGGGTCAGCACCGTCCGTAATGGTGAGCTGCTCCCGAACGTCAAGCAGTTGATCGGGGTTGTGGCCAAACTCAGAACGGTCGACACCAACGCACCGCTGGTGCTCGCTACGGGTCACGCGTCCGGTGAAGAACATGTGCTGATCGCCCGGGAGGGTCGCCGGCTGGGGCTGCAGGTCGTGTTGACGCACGGCAGCGACGCGTCGCTCGCCCAGCAGCAGGAGGCAGCAAAGATGGGTGCCTACATCGAGCTGACGGTGAACGGCCTCGTGCGTGAGGGGGCTGCCGCTGCACGTCGAGCCGCAGACAGCATTCGGGCAGTCGGCGCCGAACACTACATCGTGTCCAGCGACTGCGGCCAGATGGCCAACCCGTTTCCAAGTGATTGCCTGTCGCTGGCCGCACAGGCGCTACGCGCCAACGGCATCACGGAGCGCCAGCTCGACCTCATGTACAAGGAAAACCCGGCCCGGCTTCTCGGGTTGCCGGTGCTGTCGCCGGCGTCCTGAAGCGGGCTGCGAACGAACACGTAGCGGGTCCTGTCGCTGGACAGCCCCACCCGTACTCGGCCCTGTCGGGCCTGCGGCGCGGGCGGGGCGCCCCGTCCAGCGCCACCCGCGAGCTGTAATTTCGCAATGCGCGCGAAGGGACGAGCTGCGCCCAGCGGCCCATGGTCAGTTAGAAATTGAAGAGATCGTCGAAGGCCTTGCGCGAATCGTCAACCCTAGGCGTCGTCGTCTCGCGTTCGACTGTCGTTCGCGGCGCGTAGAGCGAGCAGTCGTTGCGGAGGTTCTTGGGCGCCACGCGTGCGGTAAGCGCCGGGTCCCCGCACTCAAATCGCTTGCCCGGATCAAAGGATGTGCACTGCGCGCACGAGTGCAGGTCCGTCGCGCAACGCGGGCAGCGCGTGTCCAGAGCCACCTCCCCTGCCGTGACCGCCCCGCACTGGGAGCAGCGGACGACCTCGCGGTAGCCCGGCATGTTGATCGACTTGGGGCCGTCCTGCGAGGAAATCCGCCGAGCCCCGGCCGGGGCTCCCGGCTCGGGTGCCGGCCGCGGCGACGGTTTCGCCGGGCGCTCCCGGTCGGAGTCCTGATAGCCGCGCAGGCGGTATTTCCGGTCACTCATGGATGTGCGCAGGCATTCTACGCGGACCGGCCGGGTTCGCGCCGGACCAATTCAGGCTCGCGGACAGGTGCGGGAAACTTCGCGTGGATTGTTGAAGGCCCGGTCGCATAGAATCGGGCGGTTTGGTCGGGTTGCGTGGGACGGCTCCCGCTTGATCCTTTTTTCACAAATGTGGTACAACCGCAGTGAAAATAGGGATTACACAGTCCGTTTCCCACGCTCCTGGCGCGCCTTAACGGAAGACAAATCAGGCGTCCGCCTTGCGGGCGGACCGGCTTCAGCATCCGATGTCGCAGATCTTCCAACGCAGCGCAAATACCCTCTCGAAGGTCAGTCTTGTCGGCCTCCTTCTTTTGGTCGGCGGTCTAGTCGGGCTTGCGATTGTCATAGGCAGCTCGCCGTATGTGACTCGAGCCCAGGAATACGTCGAACAGCCAGTGCAGTTCAGCCACCTGCACCATGTCGGCGACGACGGCATTGACTGCCGGTATTGCCACACGTCTGTAGAGACTTCTTCCTTCGCCGGCATTCCGCCCACCAAGACCTGCATGAACTGCCATTCGCAGATCTGGTCGAACGCGCCAATCCTCGAACCCATCCGCGCCAGCTTCCGCGAGGACAAGCCGCTGCGCTGGATTCGCGTGCACGACCTGCCGGACTTCGTCTATTTCAACCACAGCATCCACATCAAAAAAGGCGTCGGCTGCGAAACGTGCCATGGGCGCGTTGACCAGATGCCGCTGGTGAAGCAGGAAAACACCCTGCAGATGTCGTGGTGTCTCGATTGCCACCGGTCGCCCGAAAGCTTCGTGCGGCCACGCAGTGAGGTCTTTACGATGGGATACCGCCCGCCGGTGCCCCAGGCGGAACTGGGTGCGCGGTTGGTCAAGGACTACAACATCCGCACCAAGACCACCTGCTCGACGTGTCACCGGTAACTCGTAACATGACTCAACTCAACGACAGAGAGGGGCTCCGCGCGCGGTTGGACGGCACTCGTGGCCGCGAATACTGGCGCAGCCTGGAGGCGCTGTCCGGCACACCGGAATTCAAGGAGTTCCTGCACCGCGAGTTCCCCCAGAACGCGTCGGAGTGGCTTGATCCGGTCGGGCGTCGCGGCTTCCTGAAACTGATGGGCGCCTCACTGGCCCTGTCCGGGGTCAGCGCCTGCACCCGCCAGCCCTTCCACGAGCTCGTCCCCTACGTCCGCCAGCCCGAGGAGATTGTCCCGGGCAAGCCGCTGTTCTACGCGACGGCGATGCCGTTTGCCGGAGCGGGCATCGGCCTGCTTGTAGAGAACCACGAGGGACGGCCAACCAAGATCGAAGGCAATCCGGATCACCCGTCAAGCCGCGGCGCGACAGATATCTACGCCCAGGCCGCGATTCTCGGGCTCTACGATCCGGATCGCTCGGTGAATGTGACCGAGCGCGGCGAGATTCGCTCCTTCCAGTCATTCACGACGGCCATTCAGGGCGCGCTTGGCGCTCAGCAGGCGAAGCAGGGCAGCGGCCTGAGGATTCTCACGGAGACCGTGGCGTCCCCGACGCTGGCTGCGCAGATTGACGACGTGCTGAAGCGCTTCCCGCGCGCCAAGTGGGTGCAGTGGGAACCGCTCGGCCGCCACAATGCCCGCGAGGGCAGCCGCCTCGCGTTCGGCGAGTACGTCGACGCGCAGTACGCCTTCGAGAAGGCCGACGTCATCCTGTCGCTCGACGCCGACTTCATGTGCAGTGGCCCCTCGGCGCTGACGCATGCACGCGCGTTCGCGTCACGCCGCCGTGTCGAAGGGGACGGCGCGCTTCGCAACCGTCTCTACATGGTCGAGAGCGATCCGACCGGCAGCGGGACCAAGGCCGACCATCGCCTTGGCATGCGTGCATCCGATGTCGCCGCGTTCGCGCGTGCCGTCGCGGCGCAGGTGGGCGTGGCCGGTGTGACGGCCGGGACGGTGCCGGAATCCGCGTCCCGGTGGATCGCGCCCCTCGTCAAGGACCTGCAGGCCGCGCGTGGCCGCTGTCTCGTCATCGCAGGCGATGGCCAGCCGGCGAGCGTGCACGCTCTCGCGCACGGGATCAATGAGGCGCTTGGAAACGTCGGCACTACGGTGGTCTACACCCAGCCGGCCGAATCGCGCGCGACCGATCAGCGCGCCGGACTGCGCGAACTGGTGGGCGAAATGAATGCGGGCGCTGTGGACCTTCTGATGGTCCTTGGTGCCAATCCGGTGTACAGCGCGCCGGTGGACCTGAATTTCTCCGCCGCCATGCAGAAGGTGGCCCTGCGCGCGCACCTCGGCCTCTACGACGACGAAACGGCGGCGCTCTGTCATTGGCACGTCAACGAAGCGCACTTTCTCGAAGCGTGGGGTGATGTGCGC
Organism: Acidobacteriota bacterium; assembly: GCA_947478985.1. GTDB lineage: Bacteria > Acidobacteriota > Vicinamibacteria > Vicinamibacterales > UBA2999 > CANJYC01. The sequence goes on from CANJYC010000120.1 coordinate 4,125, forward strand.
AGCGCTGACGGCACGGCCACGATCATCCAGCCGCTGATTGCGCCGCTCTACGACGGCAAGTCGGCGCACGAGGTGGTGGCGGTCTTCACCGGGCAGGGCGAACGTCCTGGCTACGAGATTGTGCGGGAGCACTGGAGCAGTCTCGCGGGGCTCTCGACACAGGCCCAGGCCTTCCCGCCATCACCGGTCGCTGCGGCCCCGGCGTCCACGACCCCGGGCAACCAGCCCGCGGCAACGACAGCGACAGCCGCCACGCCGCTCCCCCCAATGTCGGACTTCGATCGGGCGTGGCGCAAGTGGCTTCACGACGGGCTGATCGCAGGCACGGCCTTCGCGCCGAAGAGCGTGGCGCTCAATGGAAATCTCGCGACACTGCCCCCGTCGGCAGCGGGCGCATCGGGCGGGCTCGAGGTCGTGTTCCGGCCGGACCCGAGCGTCTATGACGGCCGCTTCGCCAATAATGCCTGGCTGCAGGAGTTGCCGAAGTCGCTCACGAAACTGACGTGGGACAACGCAGCGCTCATTTCGCCCGGCACGGCGGCTCGGCTGAATCTGATCAGTGGCGACGTCGTCGAGCTCACCCAGGGTGGCCATCGGTTGCGCATCCCGGTCTGGATCGCGCCGGGCACGGGCCCGGACGTGCTGACCCTGCACGTCGGCTACGGTCGTGCGCGTGCCGGTCGCGTGGGCACCGCGCTCGGATTCGACGTCAATACGCTGCGCATGTCGACCGCGCCGGACATTCTCCAGGGCGTCGAGCTCTCAAAGACCGGCGAGTCCTACCAGCTGGCCTCGACCCAGGACCACTGGTCGCTCGAGGGACGCAATCTGGTCCGCGTGGCCACGTCGCAGGAGTTTGCTGCCGAGCCCGCGTTCGCCGCCAAGGAAGAGCACCTGGCGCCGTCCATGCTGACGATGTACGGGACCCAGTTCAAGTACGAGGGCAATGCCTGGGGCATGACGATCGACCAGAACGTCTGCACCGGCTGTAACGCGTGCGTCGTGGCCTGCGTGGCCGAGAACAACGTGCCCGTCGTCGGCAAGGATCAGGTGCTCAACGGTCGCGAGATGCACTGGCTGCGTATCGACCGCTACTACACCGGAGACATTGAGAGTCCGGACACGTACCACCAGCCCATGCCGTGCCAGCAGTGTGAAAACGCACCCTGCGAGGTGGTCTGCCCGGTGGCCGCGACTACCCACAGCGATGAAGGTCTGAACGACATGACCTACAACCGCTGCGTCGGCACGCGCTACTGCTCGAACAACTGCCCGTACAAGGTCCGGCGCTTCAACTTCCTGCTCTATTCCGACTGGAACACGGAAAGCCTCAAGCTGCAGCGCAATCCGGACGTCTCGGTGCGGAGCCGCGGCGTGATGGAGAAGTGCACGTACTGCGTGCAGCGGATCAATCTCGCGCGCGTGTCCGCCAAGCTCGAGGATCGGGAGATTCGCGATGGCGAGGTGGTGACTGCCTGTCAGTCGGCCTGCCCGACCGACGCGATCGTCTTCGGCAACATCAACGATCCCAACAGCCGAGTGGCCAAGCAGAAGGCGAGCCCGCTCAACTACTCGCTGCTCGCCGAGCTGAACACGAAGCCGCGGACAACCTACATGGCGATCGTGCGCAATCCGAACACCGAACTCGAGCCCGCCGGATCCCATCCCTTCGACGGCGCTGAAGGTGCGGAAGCCGCGGAAGAGGGAGGCCGCTAATGGCATCCGAACAACACCGCGACGGCGGCACGGCGGTGATTGAAAGCCGCACGCCAGCGGTGATCGCGCCGGGCCATTCCTTTGAGACCGTGACCGACGCGATCAGCCATGTCGTGCTCACCAAGCGCACGCCGGTCGGCTGGTTCATCGGATTCGGCATCGGCTTTCTGCTGCTGATGCTGTTGAACATCACGATCGCCAAATTGCTGATGACCGGCATTGGCATCTGGGGCAACAACATCCCGGTCGGCTGGGCGTTCGACATCATCAACTTCGTCTGGTGGATCGGCATCGGCCACGC
>CANJYC010000121.1 GCA_947478985.1 Acidobacteriota bacterium
AACAGGAATCCGATAGGAATCCACAAGAGTCCGAATTCTTCGCCCACGTGCACTCCGAATAGTTAGAGATTGGTGCGGAAGAGGGGACTCGAACCCCTACGGTATTGCTACCGCCAGCCCCTCAAGCTGGTGCGTCTGCCAATTCCGCCACTTCCGCAATCGAGGGAAGGAGAAACGCTCCCCCCGAAGGAGAACGTCCGCCTTTACGAGCCGTTATTCTTACCGCGCCGGCGCCTGCCGCTGTGGTGTGCGCCCGCCGACGACGGACCCGGGACCGCGCTGGCCAATCACCCCAACCACCAGGGCTCCGAGGAGGAACAAGATGGCACAAACGGTGGTGGCTCGTGAAAGCACCGTCGCCCCGGCGCGTGCGCCGAAAGCCGCCTGGCTGGTGCCGCCGCCAAAGGCATTGGCAATGTCGCCGCCCTTGCCCTGCTGGAGGAGGATCACCAGCATCAGGAGGAAGCAGACGAGCACGTAGATGGTTGCGGTCAGGTAGTACAGCATCGCTTTATGTGTCTCTCAGAAAAAAGCCATTATACAGCCGTCGGCCGACTTCGCGAGACGATCTCGTAAAACCCCCTCGGATCGAGGCTCGCGCCCCCGACGAGGGCGCCATCCACATCGGGTTGTCCCGCCAGTTCCGCCATGTTGCCGGGTTTGACGCTGCCCCCGTACAGGATGCGGCACTGCGCAGCGGCCTCGGCGCCGAACCACTGCCGCAATCGCGTCCGTATGTGCCCATGGGCCTCGGAGGCCTGCTGCGGGGTCGCATTTCGCCCGGTCCCGATCGCCCAGACCGGCTCGTAGGCGATCACCAGGCGCCCGACCTGGTCGGTGGTGAGCCCGTCGAACCCTTTGGTGATCTGCTGATCGAGCACGTCAAAGGTTTCATTGCGCTCGCGCTGGTCCAGTGTTTCGCCGATGCAGGCAATCGGCGTCATGCCCGCGGCAAAGACGGCCGACACCTTCCGGTTGACGCTGGCGTCGTTCTCGCCGAACAGGGTGCGGCGCTCCGAGTGGCCGACGATCGCATACTCTGCGCCTGCCTCGCGCGCCATCGTCGCGCTCACCTCGCCGGTGAACGCACCCTCGCGTTCCCAATGGACGTCCTGTGCGGCGATGGCAATCCGGCTGCCGCGGGCGGCCTCGGCGACCGGGTGGAGCGCCGTGAAGGTTGGAGCGAGCACCACCTGCACGCCGGTCACGTCCGGCACCATCGCGCGCAATTCGTGCACGTATTTCACGGCCTCGGCGACCGTCTTGTACATCTTCCAGTTGCCCGCGACGATTGGCGTGCGCATATCAGGCCTCAGGCAGGACCGCCACGCCCGGCAGGTTCTCGCCTGCCAGGAACTCAAGGGACGCGCCGCCGCCGGTGGAAATGTGCGTGATGCGGTCCGCCACGCCGGCCGCCTTCACCGCGGCAATCGAGTCACCGCCACCGACGATCGTGGTCCCGTGCACCTCGGCGACGGCTTGCGCCACGGCGACGGTGCCTTTCGCAAACGCCTCGATTTCGAACACGCCCATCGGTCCGTTCCACACGACCGTCTTCGCATCGGCGAGGGCAGCGGCATAGGCCTGAATGGTCGCAGGGCCGATGTCGAGTCCCATGCGGTCGCCGATGGCGGGATCGTCCACGCTCAGCGTCTCAACGGGCACGCCGGCCTCGAGTCGCTCGGCGACGACGTGGTCGGTCGGCAGCATCAACGGCAGCCCACGCTGCCGGGCACGTGCCATGAGGTCGCGTGCCTCGTCGAGCTTGTCGAGCTCGACCAGCGAACGTCCCACGGGTTTTCCCATCGCCTTCAGAAAGGTATAGGCCATGGCTCCACCGATGATCAGCCGATCGACCGTGGGAAGCATGTTCTCGATGACATCGATCTTGTCCGAGACCTTGGCGCCTCCAAGGATGGCGACATAGGGGCGGGCTGGGTTGCCGAGCGCCGTGCCCAGATACCGCAGCTCCTCTTCCATGAGCAGACCCGCGCCGGCGTCGGCCATGAGCGGTACCATCCGGTCCACTGAGGCGTGTGCGCGGTGAGCTGCGCCAAAGGCGTCGTCGACGTACACATCGCCGAGTGTGGCCAGCTGCTGCGCGAACGCCGGATCGTTGGCTTCCTCGCCGGCGTGGAAGCGGAGGTTCTCAAGCAGGACGATGCCGCCGGCAGGGGCCGCCGCGACGGCCTGTTCGGCCGGTCCACCGATGCAATCCTCGGCGAAGGAGATCGGACGCGACAGGATCGTGCCGAGCCGGTCCGCCACCGGGCGCAGGCTCATTGCGGGGTTTGGTCGCCCTTTGGGTCGACCGAGGTGGGAGGCCAGGATGACGCAGGCCGCACCGGCGTCGAGCGCAAACTGAATCGTCGGCAACGACGCACGGATGCGGGTGTCATCGCCGATGACGCCGTTCTTCAGCGGGACGTTGAAGTCGACGCGGATGAAGACGCGCCGTCCCTTCAGGCTCAGTTCGCGAATGGTGCGTTTCGCCATGGCGCGCGGGCTAGAGCCCCCGCGCGGCCAGCTTGAGCAGCAAATCGACGCACCGGTTCGAGTAGCCCCACTCGTTGTCGTACCACGAGAGGATCTTCAGGAAGTCGCCGTCCATGACCTTCGTATAGGGCGCGTCGATGATCGAGGAGTGCGGGTTGCCCTTGAAGTCGATCGACACGAGTTCGGCTTCGGAGTAGGCGAGGATGCCCTTGAGCGCGCCATTGGCCGCTGCCTTAAAGGTGGCGTTCACCTCCTCGGCGCTCGTCCGCGTGTTCACCAGCACGTTGAGGTCGATGACGGAGACATTCGGCGTGGGGACGCGCATGGCGAACCCATCGAGCTTGCCCTTCAGTTCCGGCAGCACTTCGCCGACCGCGAGCGCGGCACCCGTGGTCGTCGGAATCATCGACAACGCGGCAGCCCGCGCACGGCGCAGGTCCTTGTGCGGCAGGTCGAGGAGATTCTGATCGTTGGTGTAGGAATGCACCGTCGTCATCCAGCCCTTGCGGATCCCGAACTTCTCGTGAATGACCTTCGCCATCGGCGCGAGGCAGTTCGTGGTGCACGACGCATTGGAGATGATGTGGTGTGTCGCGGGGTCGTAGGAGTCGTCGTTGACGCCGAGCACCACGGTGAGGTCCGGCCCCTTCGCCGGGGCCGTGATGACGACCTTCTTGGCACCGGCGGCAAGGTGCTTGGCGGCCCCTTCGCGAGTGGCGAAGATGCCGGTCGACTCGAAGACCACATCGACGCCGAGATCCTTCCACGGCAGTTGCCCTGGATCCTTCATCGACAGCACCTTGAATGCATCGCTGCCGATGCGGATGCCGTCGGCGGTGGTTTCGACGTGCTCCTGGAGGTTGCCGAGAATGGAGTCGTACTTCAGCAGGTGAGCGAGGGTGGCCGCGTTCGTCAGGTCGTTGACCGCAACGAAATCGATGTCCTTGTTCCCCAACGCGGCGCGCATGATGTTGCGCCCGATCCGACCAAACCCGTTGATGCCGACCTTCACCGCCATCGAGTCCTCCTCACCGACTGTCCACCGCCCGCCGAAACACCCGATTGTACTGACGCGCCTTGAACGGGGTCAATCAGCGGACTATACTTTCGCGATTGTAAGGCCCACATTTCCCGTAACTTAGCGTGTATCTCCTCTACAGTCTCGTCACTTTACTGGCGCTCGTGGTGCTGGCGCCATACTTTGCGTACGAGGCCGTGCGCCACAAGAAGTACGTCGGCAGCCTGGGACAGCGCCTCGGCTACCTGCCGGTATCGTTCAATCTCGATGCCGAGGACTCGATCTGGGTGCATGCCGTATCGGTCGGGGAGGTCCTGGCCGCCCGGCCGTTGCTGCACGACCTGCGGCAGCGATATCCCCGCCTGCGGCTCTTTCTGTCCACGACCACGCGCGCGGGACAGCAGCTGGCACGGCGCAGTGTATCGGACGTCGACGGTGTCTTCTACTTCCCGTTTGATTGGACGTTCACCACACGGCGCACGCTGGCCATCGTCAAGCCGCGCCTGTTCATCATGGTGGAGACCGAGATCTGGCCGAACCTGCTGCGCGAGTGTCGCGCTCGCGGCGTCAAGACCGCGCTGGTCAACGGCCGCATCTCCTACCGGTCGTTTCCACGCTACCGGCTGATTCGCCCGTTCTTCCGCCGCGTCCTGGCCGACATCGATGTCTTCTGCGTGCAGGGCGAGGAAACGCAGCGGCGGCTTGTCGAGCTTGGCGCCGACCCCGCGCGCATTGCCGTAACCGGCAGTCTCAAGTTCGATGCGCTCAACGTAAACGCGACCACCGGTGTATCGACGAGTGTCGCCACCGGGCTTGCGAGCGGTCGCGGGCCCGACCGGGTGCTGCGCTTCTTCCGCATGGCGCCGAACCGGCCGGTGCTGGTAGCGGGGAGCACGTTGCGTGGCGAAGAGGCGGCGGTGATTCGCGCGTTCAATCGCGTGCGCACCGCGGGCGGCAATGCGTTGCTCGTGATTGCCGCGCGTCACCCGGAGCGCTTCGACGAGGTTGAGCGGTTGTGCCGTCAGGAAGGGTTGGCGACGGTTCGCCGGAGCGCGCTCGCGATCGACGCGGAACCGCGCGCCGATGCGGTCGTGCTCGACACGATTGGTGAGCTGGCGCAGCTGTACCAGATTGCGACGGCGGTGTTCGTCGGCGGGAGTCTGGTCGCTGCCGGCGGGCACAACATCCTCGAGCCGGCGCTCTTCGGCAAGCCGATCATCTTCGGGCCGCATATGGAGAACTTCGCGGAGATTGCCGAGGAGTTTCTCGCCAACGGTGCCGCCGTGCAGGTGCGCCACGAGCGCGAGCTCGAGGAGGCGGTGATCGGCTTGATGGGCGATCCCGTACGCCGCGCGCGTCTGGGCGCCGCCGCTCGGGCGCTGGTGGAGGCGAATCGCGGCGCGAAGGATCGGACACTGGCCTCCGTTACGGCCCTGCTGCCCTCGGGCGACCAGGCACGCGCCGTGGTCCGTCCGTTCCGCGTGGTCCATTGAGGATTCTGGGACGGCTCTACGGTCGAGTGGCCGCGTGGCGCCGCGCGTGGTACGACGCCGACCCGTCTCGCCGCCGGACGCTTCAGCATCCCGTGATCAGTGTCGGCAATCTCGCAGTCGGTGGCAGCGGCAAGACGCCGGCGGTGGCGGCCATCGCGAGGCTCCTGCTGCAGCGCGGTGAACGTCCGGCGATCCTCTCGCGCGGGTATGGACGTCGCGACGTCACCGACGGGGTTGTCGTGGTCAGCGACGGGCAGACAGTGCTGGCTCCGGCCACCCGTTCAGGCGACGAGCCGCAGATGCTCGCTCGCGCCCTCAGTGGCGTGCCGGTTCTGGTCGCGCGCGAGCGCTTTCTCGCCGGCTGCCTTGCCGAACGCCAGTTCGGCGCCACCGTGCACCTGCTCGACGACGGGTTTCAGCATCTGCCGCTGGGCCGTGATATCGAGCTCGTCATCGTCTCCCGCGACGACCTGGAGGCAGACCTCCTGCCGGCGGGGCGTCTGCGCGAATCTCTGGCGACGGCACGCAGGGCCGACGCGATTCTGGTGCCCGGTAGCCTCGACGACGTGTCGGCCGTTGAGGCACGTCTGGGCGGACGCGTCTTCAGGCTGGTAGCGCGCTATGAGCCGCTGCGGGTGATGGGACCAGAACAGCGTAGCGACAATCCCGCCCCGCAGCCTGGGCCAGGCACTTCTGTGGTGGCTGCGGCCGGCATCGCGCGGCCTGAGCGGTTCTTCGCCGCGCTACGCGAGTGTGGCTTTGACGTGCGGCGCGAGATCCGCTTTCGCGATCATCACTGGTTCAGCGCGGCCGACGTGCAGGCGATCGAGCAGGCGGCGACGGAGGTCGGTGCAGAAGTCATCGTGACCACGGAAAAGGATGCGGTTCGTCTGGCGACACGTCCACGGTGGTGCTACCTGCCGATGGCGGTTGCTGTTGAGCCCGAAGCGGTGTTCAGCGACTGGCTCGCCGCGCGGTTGCAGGATGCACGCGAGCGGCGCGGGACGGCGGCGTGAAACACGCCGTTGAGTTCGCCGCCGTCCGCCTGGTGTCGGCAGCGCTGCGTCCGCTGCCGATGACCGCGGTGCGCACGCTGGGTCGCGGACTGG
>CANJYC010000122.1 GCA_947478985.1 Acidobacteriota bacterium
CGTCACCTCTTCGACCTGCGCGGCAGTCAACGTGAACCAGCCCGTGACATTTGCGGTTGCCCGTGCGACGACTACCACCAATATCCGATCGGCCGTGCTCGACTTCGGCGACAACGATCGGCTCGATCTCGGCACGCTGACCTCGACCGCCACCATCAATCACACCTACTCGTCGGCGGGCACGGTGTCGGCGAAAGTGACGGCCACCGACACTGCCGGCGAGCAAGCGGTGTCGACGCAGATCGTGCAGGTGCGCGCGAACGCCACCGTGACGCTCTCGGCCAGCAAGGATGGACTTGAGGTAACTGCCACGGCGACGACCAACGGCGGCACGCCGACCTCCTACACCTTCACCTTCGCCGGGGGGACCACAGCACCGTCACCGGCCACAGTGACGACGGCATCTAATACGGCGAAAAGCACTTTCAGCGGTGTGACGTCCCTGAGGACCGTTTCCGTTGAGGTCACCTTCGCGGACGGCAGAACCGCGAAAGACAGCATTCAGATCTCGGTAGGCACCTAACGTTTGGTTTATTCTTTTCAGGTTCGCCACTCAACATGAACGCTTCTCATCAGGATTGGATATGAAGGCACAAGCTCTCGTGATTGCGGTCTCAGCGTTTGTCATCTCCGGCGTCTATGCGGTCTCGGCCCAGCAGCCCAAGTCCCAGTGGGACGGTGTCTATACTGAGGCACAGGTCACGCGCGGCAATGAGGTCTACAACAGCCGGTGCGCGCAGTGCCATATGGCGGATCTGTCCGGCGGTGAGCCGGAAGAGGGGATCCCCGCGCCGGCCCTGTATGACGATGCCTTCGAAGGGCGCTGGAACAACAAAACGATGAAGGATTTCGCCGACAAGATCCACCTCACGATGCCGGCCGACGAGCCTGGTGTCCTCACCATGCAGCAGTCCGTCGATGCGCTCGCCGTGATCCTCCAGCGGCGCAAGTTCCCGGTCGGCACGACGGAGTTGCCCGTGGATCCGGCAGCGCTCGGCGCGATTCGCTATCTCACGAAGAAGTAGACGAGCGAAAACACCTTCCCTCCAGCGTCAGGGAAGGCCATAATCCGCACGCATGAACCAAGCGTTTCTGCGTGCGGTGCGTCTCTGCTGGCGTGGTCTCATTCTCAGCGCTGCCCTGCTGGTCCCTGCCTCGGCGGTGGCCCAGTCGGGCAGCGCACCCATTGACGCGGGGGGAGCCTCCCCTGCCTCGTCCGTCGTCTCAACAGACCCCAGCGGGCGCGTGCTCGTGCACGCCACACGCATTTCCCAGCCCATGCACGCCGACGGCCGCCTCGATGAACCGGCCTACCGCGACGTGCCGTCGATCCACGGACTGATTCAGCAGGTTCCCAAGAACGGCACCCCGGTCAGCGAACAGACCGAGATGTGGCTGCTCTTCGACGACGACAACCTCTACTTCAGCTGTCGCTGCGGGGATAGCAATCCCAAGGGGATCGTCGCCAACGACATGCGCCGTGACAGCACGAGCATCACGAACCAGGACGGCATTGCTATCGGCCTGGACACCTTCAACGACCATCGCAGCGGCTACACCTTCACCCTGACGGCCGCGGGCGCACTGCGGGACGGCACCACGACCGAAGAGCGCTCCAACTTCGACTGGAATACCGTGTTCGACGGTGCCGCGACCCGCTCGGCCGAGGGCTGGATCGGCGAGATGGTGATTCCCTTCAAGTCGCTCCGCTACCGGCCCGGACGTGAGCAGACCTGGGACATCCAGTTGCGCCGCAATATCCGCAGCAAGAACGAGATGGCCTACATCACGAAAGTGAACCCGGCCTGGCTGCAGCGCGCGCTCCATCACTACTCGGAAGCGGCCACGCTGGTCGGCCTTGAGGCGCCGCCGGCCGCGCACAATCTCGAGGTCAAGCCCTATGCGATGTCGAGCCTGACGACCGATCGACTGGCACGCCCAGCCATCAACAACGACGTGAAGCCGGACGTGGGCGTCGACGTCAAATACGGCGTGACGGAAAGCCTGACCGCTGACCTTACCTACAACACCGACTTTGCCCAGGTCGAGGCCGACGAGGCCCAGGTCAATCTCACCAGGTTCAGCATCGTCTTCCCTGAGAAGCGGGAGTTCTTTCTCGAGGGTGGCGACATTTTCAACTTCGGCAGGAGCCCCGGCGGCGACCTCGGCGGAGATGCCCCCAACATCTTCTACAGCCGCCGCATCGGCTTGAGCGGCGCCCGTCCCGTGCCCGTGCTTGGCGGCGGACGGCTGACCGGCAAGGCCGGCCCCTGGACGCTCGGTGCCCTCAACATCGAGACCCAGCGCGACGCGGCCGCCAAGGCCAGGCAGACCAACTTCACGGTGGTGCGCATGAAGCGCGACATCCTGCGTCAGAGCAGCGTCGGCCTCCTGCTGACCAATCGGTCGGTCGCCACGGCCGCGCCGGGCGGCAACTTCGTCTGGGGCGCCGACGGCAGCTTCACCTTCGTCCGAAACGTCTTCCTGACCGCCTACGTGGCCCAGTCACGGACCGAGGGCCGATCGGGCAACGACCTCAACTACCGCGGCCAGTTCAACTACACCTCCGATCGCTATGTACTGGCCTTCGATCGGATCGTCGTTGAGAAGGACTTCAATCCTGAGGTCGGATTCGTGCCGCGCACAAACTTCCGACGGAACCTGGCGCAAGCGCGCTTCAGCCCGCGCACGACCCGCAACCGGATCGTCCGGCAGTGGAACTACCAGGGCGACCTCAACTACGTCACCGACAACGGCAACCGGCTCGAGTCGCGCAATCTCGCCGGGACCTTCCGCGCCGACCTCCACAATTCCGATGCGCTGACCGTGCAGTATTCGCGGCTCTACGAGTTCCTCGCCGCGCCCTTTGCCATCGCTACCGGCGTACGCATCCCGACCGGCGGGTACGGCTTCACCAATACCCGCGTGGAGTACAGCGCCGGATCGCAGCATCAGATCTCGGGCTCCTCTTCCTTTGAGGTCGGCAGCTTCTACAACGGGAACAAGAAGACCGCAGCGTTCCGCGGCCGCGTGGAGCTGACCACGCAGCTCGGCGTTGAGCCGAACATCTCGCTGAACTGGATCGACCTGCCGCAGAAGCGTTTCACCAACACGGTCATCGGCGGACGCACGGTCTACACCATGACGCCCCGCATGTTCGTGGCGGCGCTCGTGCAGTACAGCTCGAGCAACACTTCGCTCTCGACGAACCTGCGCTTCCGGTGGGAGTACCTTCCCGGCAGCGAACTCTTCGTGGTGTACACCGAAGGGCGCTCAACGCTCGGGGATGTCGGTGTGCCCCTCGAGAATCGCGGCCTCGTCGTGAAGTTCAACCGCCTGTTCCGATTCTGATCGGCATCACAGGCCTCCTCGCGCGCAGGCGCACATCGGAGTCCGGCATGAGCATACGCACCAGTTTCAACGTGGCCCTCGTACTGATGGGCGTGATGATGGGCCCTGCCGCCCTCGCCGCGCAGCAGGGTCCGCGTCTCGACGGCGACTGGCAGGTGTCCGTCGACATGGAAGTGCCGGGCATGCCGACCGGCCTGCCCACGCACACCATGAACCGCTGCATCACGAAGGCCGAGGCCGCCAACCCCGAGAACGCGCTGCCGCAGGCCACGACCGACGGCAGCGTCACCTGCAAGGTGTCCAACTACAAGAGCGTCGGCAACACCATCACCTGGGCGCTCACCTGCATCGGCGAGACGCCGATCAAAGCGACCGGCGAACTGGTCTACAGCGGCAGCACGTACACGGGCGCCATGAAGCTCGACGTCGACGGCGAGACGATGACGATGAAGTACGCCGCCACGCGGGTCGGCGACTGCATCAAGTAGGCGCCGGTCCCGGCGCCGCGTCTCCACCTGACGCGCGGCGCACGCTATCGCTTCGCGTCCGCAGGTACAGGCACGCCGGCTTTGACGTACTGCGCCCGGTCGCAGACCGCGACGAGCGCGTTCAGCATCGACGGCGGACTGGTGACCGCACCGATCGGCGTGGGACTGGCCACGTAGTGCTGGAAGATGGTCAGCGCATGGCGCGCGGCCGGCCGCTCCGGCGCAAACCGGTAGACGTTGCCCCCTTTGCCGTCCAGGGCAATGCTGTAGCGGCCGGGCTGCCGGCCGAACTGGTCGAAACCGAACGCAATCACCTCACCGGCATCCTGCAGGTGTCCCCATCCTTCGGCAATGGCGGGGCGTGATCCGGCCGCCACTTCATACGGCAGCTCCTGCCCTTTCGTTCCGGTACGGACTTCCCAGTGACCGGTGCCACGGGCGCCGACCGTCTGCGTCAGGATGACCGAGTCCTCGGGGGTTCGCATCGAACCGTACGTCCAGCTGCCCGTGCCGAAATCCCATAACCAGGGGTACGCCCCAAGTGTGAAGGGTGTCTGGAAGGAGATGTCCCGGAACTGACGGCCCGGGTCGTCGACCACCGCGGTGTACTTGACCCAGGCTTTGCTGTTTGGCATCTCGACGGTGACGGTGAAGGACGCTCCCGCGCCGCCATCTGCCGCGAGGCGGCCGGCGTAGCGGACCACGCCGTAGACCGGCCCGGGCTTGACGATGTCTGTCGTCACCGACGTCCCCCCGGAAAGCGGATGGAGGACGCCGGCGCTGTCGGTCACGGCAAAGCCGTTCAGCCCCTGCGCCAGCGTCTCCTTCCGGTAGTTCAGGGAACGGATCAGCGGCGAGCCCGACGCGTTGAGCCGCACGCGCCCCAGGTCAATCATGTCTGTCGTCGCGGCGATGGCGACACCGCGACCTGCCACGGCCGCTTTGACCCCTGCGCCGTATTCCAGGGTGTACGTCTGCGCTTCGACCGGACCGATGGTGGCATTGAAGTCGACCGCGAGCCATTGAATCGAGCCGTCGTCATATTTCGACTCGGCCGCAATCTGCGACTCCACCTCCGCGCCGGCAAACAGCAGGCGAGTCTGCGCGACGTCCGTCACGGCGCCCTTCTGTAGAGGAACCCTCGCGTTGACCGGATAGCGGTTCCTGCGGATGCCCGCGGTCTCCCTGACGGCGATCGTGACCGCGCCGGGCGATGGCGCCTGTGCCCCGATCGTCGCGCCCCCACCGGCCAGCATGCAGATCATCAGCACCGTCACCACACCCAGACGTTTCACCATATGCCTCCTCCAGCGCCGTCAGTCTACTGCCAGAGGGAACCACGGGGAATCACCTGTCCGCCTGCGCCAGCGATTCAAGCCCGCCCCGGACCTGTCGATGTCCTCTGAGGTGAGCACACAGCTGGTCGGCCTTGGTCTCAATCGCGAAGTCCCGGACCCGGATGGGGCCTCCGATGCCGCTATCTTCCGGGGCACCCTCGACGAGGCGCTCGACACGCTGGCCAACATCATCGACGCCACCGATACCGCCGCGAGCGCTGAGGCGAAGGCCGCAGTCCTCACCTGCCGCGGCCAGCTGGCGGCTGGTGTCCCGGCAGAGGTGGTCGACCCGATCGCCCGCTCCTGTTTCGAATCGACACGCCATGTGGCGGCCCACGGCCGCGACCATGCCGCCGAGCAGCGCACGCGAGCCGCCGCGCTCGTCACGATGGTGCGCGAGACCGTCGCCACACTCGGCGGTGACCAGACGAGCCTCGACGATACGCTGGCCGGGTCGGTCGAGCGCTTCGAGCAGCTGGCCCGTGTCGATGACCTTCAGAAAATCCAGGCACGTCTTTTCGAGGAGGTGGCCACCCTCAAGCGCGTCACACTGGCGCGTCGTGCAGCGTGGGAGCAGACGGTCCAGCAGTTCGGCACGCGACTGTCGACACTGGAGAAGCAGCTCGACATGACACGGAAGAACTAATGAGCATCGGCATCGCCGAGTGTTCCGCCGCGACACACTCGAAAGCCTGCAACAGCGTGCCGCCAAGGCCAGTCCACTGATCCGCGACCTCCGGGGGATCAGCCGATGAGATCCGTCCTCATCTCGTACCTTGCCACAGGAGACCGGCCGGGCCGCGATGTCTACACCGGGAAAGATAGACTACCGCTGCTGCGCGCCACAGCCGCCATCAACAACGCGCTTCGGGACATTACCCGCGAGCAGCCGAAGAGCGGCACGATGTCACCCGGCACGGTCCAGGAGATGAC
>CANJYC010000123.1 GCA_947478985.1 Acidobacteriota bacterium
GAAGCCCTGGCGCTGGCGATCGAGGCCAAGCATCAGACCACTCCGAATCACCTCCAGCGCGTGAGGTGCTACGCAGACGGGCTGGCGCGAGCCCTTGGGATGACGGAGGACGAGGTCGAGAGCGTCCGTACGGCTGCTCTGCTTCGTGACATCGGGAAGCTCGCAGTCCCGGAGCAGATCCTCACGAAGTCAGGTCCGCTCACGGCTGAAGAATTCCAGAAGCTGCGCGCGCACCCGAAGGTCGGTGCCGAGATCGTCGCCGGAGTCCCATTTCCCTATCCAGTCGCGCCGCTCATCCTTGGCCACCACGAACGTTGGGACGGACGCGGTTATCCGGCCGGCCTCAAGGCGCACGAGATCCCCCTCGGCGCGCGCATTCTTTGCCTGGTCGACCGCTTCGAGGCGTTGACATCCGAAGGGCCGGACCACACGGCGATCAGCAGCGACGCGGCGCTCGTCCTGATTCAGCAGGACAGCGGAGCGGCGTTTGATCCGCAGGTCGTCAGCACCTTCAGCCGGGTCATGTCCCAGCTCTGCGTGGAAGCCGGGCTGGAGGAAGACGCCGTCCGAAGATCCGGCAGCCACTCCGCGGGGCCGGATGGAGAGCCGCGAATCATTGATAGCGCGTACGTCCGCGCCGCCGGTTCAGTATTCAATGACATCGCGCTGGCCCATCGAGAGACGTACGCGCTGTACCAGATCGCGCAGGCGATGGGGACAAGCCTCGGTGTGTCGGACACGATGGCACTGATTTCCTCAAAGCTCTCAAGCCTGGTCCCGTTTGAGGCATGCGCGCTCTTCCTCTACTCGGGAGAGACTGAATCGCTCGTGTGTCGATTCGCCACCGGCACTGATGCCGATCTGCTGCGAACGCTGACACTGCGCAGCGGGCAGGGGCTCGCCGGATGGGTAGCCCGCCAGCGACGACCGCTCGTCAATGCGCGACCCGACGCCGACCTGGAAGCGATGCACCTGAACGCACGCACAACGCTGGAGTCAGCGCTCGTCTGTCCGCTCATCTTCGGCCAACGCCTCATCGGCACCCTCGCGGTGTACCACGTCGACTCCGGCTTCTACCGTGACGATCACCGGCGCCTGCTCGACAGCGTCTGCGAACAAGCGGCGGCGGTCATTCACAACGCGATCGTGTTCGAGCAAACACAGGAAGATTCGCTGACCGACCCGTTGACGGGTCTGCCGAACACGCGATCCATGTTCAAGCACCTGGCGAATGAGCTGGCGCGCGCCAGGCGGCTCACGGTGGAAGTGTCGCTGCTGGTGATCGATCTGAACGGATTCAAGGACGTCAACGATCAGCACGGTCACCACATCGGTGACAACGCACTGCGCGCAACCGCCGACGTCCTGCGCGCGGCCATCCGCCCGTACGACATCTGCGTGCGCTATGCAGGCGATGAGTTCATCGTGGTGCTGGCGGGATGCGGACGTGCCGAGGCCGAGCAGAAACGCGTGGAACTGCAGGATGCGGTCGATCGCCTGCCCTTCGAAGCCTCCCCTGGTCTCAGCGTACCGCTCTCGATCAGCGCGGGCGTGGCTGTGTTTCCGCACGACGGCGAGAGCTACGAAACCCTGCTCGCCACTGCCGACAGCCGCATGTACCGGGACAAGAGCCTCCGCAAGCACAACCCGACGCGCCAGCTTGGTGCCGGCCCGGCCACCGCCGACAGCACCGATCAGCCGGGGCGGGCGTCGCGAGCCGTGTAATAAACTTCAGGAGCGGTGCCAGTCCTCACGGTTCCCATCGTCAACATTCTCGGTCTTACGCCGCGCACGCTGTTGTTCTGCCTTGGCATCGGTGAGCAGCCGTTCCCATTCCTGGCGGGTCAGGCCGTTCTGGCCGCGGCACACGGGCACCATCACCGGCGGCCGTACTCCATCGCCTGCTCGCCCGAGCGGGCACTCGAGACGGGAACCATTGAGCTGCTCGTTGCGGTGGAACCCAGCAGTGATGCGGACCTCCACGTGTCCAGGGCGGCGGTCGGCGATCGTCTTGACCTGGAAGGGCCGCTCGGACAATTCACCTTTCCGGACTCGCCGAGGCAGGAACGGGTGCTGTTTGTCGCTGGGGGAACTGGCATCGCGCCGCTGCGGGCCATGCTCGACCACGCGCTGCGAAGCGAGAGAGCGCCAAGGATGGCGATGATTTACAGCGCCAGGCGCAGCGACGAGTTCGCGTTCATTGACGAACTCCGCGGCCACGAACGCGCCGGGCGCCTTGAACTGCACCAGACCGTGACGCGCGACGAGGGCGCGGCGTGGGAGGGTGCGCGGGGCCGCGTCGGCCGGACACACTTTGCTTCGGTGCTGCCGGAACCGGCACACACCCTGTGCTTCGTCTGCGGCCCGCCGCCCTTCGTGGTCGAGTCGAAGGCGGCGCTCAGTGCTCTCGGCGTACCCGATGCGCTGATTCGGACCGAGCAATGGGAACGCTAGCCAATCGGCGCATCGAGTTGGACGGGCGCCACCGTTCAGTTTAGTCGCCTCTTGCATCTGCAGGCCCGTCCCACGGGGCCGTGCCGATCGGTCCCGGATCGGACCGGAACACTCATGAACTCTCTACCCGACCTAGACGCCTGGCGGCGGCGCATCCCATGTCTCGTGACGCGCGCGTTCGAGGTTGTTCAGGACCACAGCGATAAATAGATTGACGACGACGAACACCGCAATCAGGACGAAGCTGACGTAGAACACCCAGGCCCATGGCGTCACGGCCAGACTGGCCTCCTGTATGTCCACCCAGCCCTCCAACGTCAGAATCTGAAAAAGCGTCAGCATCGCAATCCCAAGCGAGCCCCAGTGCCGAGGGTCCGATGTGCCAAACAGGTTGACACCGACCACCCCGTAGACATACAGCAAGAGGCTGAGCAACAGTCCCACGTGCCCCAGTGACGGAATCGACTTCATCATCGTCGTCACGATGAGTCGGAGCTGAGGGGAGACCGAGAGCAGGCGCAGCGTTCGCAGGACGCGTGCGAGCCGCGCGACTGTCGCGAATGCGCCGATGCCCGGGACCAGTGAGAGTCCGATTACCGTGACGTCGAAAGCGTTCCACGGGTCGAGAAGGAACCGCGAGCCGCCGGAGGGGTGCGCCAGCCAGCGCACGGCGAGCTCTGCCAGAAACAATCCGAGAATCGCACTATTGAGGAGTGACAGCTGCGCGCCGTATTGCGCCATGACGTCAGGAGATGTCTCGAGTCCGACGAGTGCGGCGTTGAACAGAATCAGGGCGAGCACCGCTCGGCCGAATCCGAGACTGGCCACAAGCCGTCCGCATCGTCGTCGGATATCGAGCCCGTCGCTCACGCGGACCGTCTCGGCAGGTGTGATTCGTGTGTCATTCATCGTCGTCATCAAGTGCTGAGGATGCTAGCGGCATTGCGATTGGCCGAATAACAGATAGTTCGAGCGCCAATCGCTGGTTCGAGTTGGACGGGCGCCGCCGGGGGCACGGATGACTGAAGGTGCCCCCGCGCGGCGCGCGGCAGCCGCCGGGACGACGGCTGCGATGAAGATCCCAGGCGCTGTGCGAACCTTCCCAATCTAGCGACTCGCCTGCAACGAACAGCTCGTGCCGAGCCTCACCGCCCACGTCACCTGCAGTCGGGAGTTCGACTCTGCACCGATGCCCGCGGTGTCGCCCTTCGTGGCCATTACCTGCACGGTGTGGCCGACATACGGGCTCAGGTCGTGGCCGTCGAGCATGAAAGTGGTGGTTGCCGGCGGGGCGCCCGCGGCCGCTGCACTGCCACTCAAGGCGGCGTTTATCAGCAGGAAGGCGGCGCCTTGCGCGCCTCCGGGACGCGCTTCGCCTTCGGACGCTGACGTACCGGCTTGCACGCAACCGATCGCCGTGACGATGCCGGATTGAGCGTTCTGCGGCGCGCTCGTCTCAACAGCGCTGGGCCCGCCGCCGGCCTGCGCCGCGGCCGTACCGGCCAGCGCAAGGGTAATGGCCGTAGTCAAGACTGCATTCTTCATAGTTGCCTCCATCGCTTAGTCGTAAGGCGTCTGAAACCGCCAGTCGTGTTCATCTGGTTCCACATAACCGAGTTCTTCCCGCGTGCGCTCTCAACGCTCAGTACCCGCCCTGCGCAATCCCCAGGTCGCGGGCCGACTGCACGGCTCGTGAGACGGCCCGCGAGGTGCGCTCGGCCGCCCGGCTGACGACCACGTTGTGATCGGTATCGACGTCCTCGATGACGATCACGCGACCGGGGCGTGTGAGCCGTACCTCGATCAGGCATTTCTTGTCCGGTCCGCCGCCAGGGCCGTTCACGTCCGTGAGGCGCACCGTCAGCGATCGCACCCGGCCAGCGAAGCGGCCAAGTGCAAACTCGAGCCGCGTTCGCGCCAGCACAAGGCTCGCGCCGGGCCAGCTGACCGATCCTCGAATGTCTATCCGCACAATCCCCCTCCCTTGCGCTCTGGCGAACGAGCGGCACCGCCTAGAACGGTCGCTCAAGGTCTGTCTGAATGACCGCGATGTGGCTGCGCTCATCCGGCGACAACGCGCCGAGGCCAAAGCAGCCTCCCGACGCGCGCCCCGTCGCTTCGCACAGCGCAAGCACCCGAGCCAGCAGGGCCTCTCGTTCATCCGCGCCGAGTGTCAGGAGCCGTGTTCTGAGCGCCCGGCGCCCGGCCGCGAACAGCGTGTCCGGTGGCCGCAGCGTCAGCCAGCGGTCCAGCAGGACCATTCCCTCGGCGCTGACGCGGTCATCGGAACTGAAGTGCACTCGCAGGGCATGGCGTTCGGCCTCGTCCGTGCCGTTCAGCCAGGCCACCTCGACGGCCGGGAGCCACTCCACGAGTGCGATGGTCGACGTCCGCAGGCCGCATGCGTGCAATTGACGGCAGGCATCGGGGTCGGGCGCCCCGAGCGCTTCGGTGAGCGCGGCCCGCTCGCGGGCGGCACGCTCGGCCTCGCGCGCCCGTTGCAGATTCTCCGCATCGTGACGGCGGAAATACTCGTCCTCGGCAAGCCGGGACCGGTCAGTGATATCGAGGTTGATCATGTCGCCCTCCTAGAACCAGCGCGCGAAGGCGATAGGCCCGATGGACACCGCCGCATACAGCATGGCCATCGCAAGAGCGGCGGCGACGGCGACGTCGGCGGTGCGAGAGAAGAATGTTCCAGTCATGGCGGCGACTCCTTCGTGAGATGCGGGTTCATGGAACACGCGGTTGACAGCAGCAAATCTACCGGGGCGTTTGTCCATAGACAAATAGGTAGTTCAAGTCCGTGGTATCGTTATTTTCAATATGGAGTGGCTCAACTACCATCACCTGCTGTACTTCTGGACCGTCGTGCGGGAAGGCGGGGTTTCGCGTGCGGCTGAGAAACTGAGGCTGGCACAGCCTACTGTCAGCGCGCAGGTCAAACTGCTCGAGGACATGGTGGGCGACAAGCTCTTCGAACGGCAGGGCCGAGGTCTGGTGCTGACCGACGTGGGACGCCTCGTCTACCGCTATGCCGACGAGATCTTCGGGATCGGACGCGAGTTACTCGAAACCTTGAAGGGGCGGCCGTCGGGTGGCCGCCCGCTCCCGCTCACGGTCGGCGTGGCGAACGCGGTGCCGAAGCTCATCGTGCACCGGCTGCTCCAGCCGGCCCTCTCCGCCGAGCAGGCCATTCATCTGGTGTGCCGCGAGGACAGCACCGAGACGCTGCTGGGCGAATTGGCGACCCACGCCCTCGATGTGGTCATCGCCGACGTGCCGGCACCACCGCACATTCGCGTCAAGGTGTTCAGCCACCTGCTGGGGGAATCGGATACGAGCTTCTTTGCCGCCGCCCCCCTGGCCACGAAGCTTCGCCGCCGCTTCCCCCGCTCGCTGAACGACGCGCCCGTGTTCCTCCCGACGCCGCACACGGCGCTGCGCCGCGCGATCGATCAGTGGCTCGAGGCGGAAGACCTTCACCCTCGCGTTGTCGGCGAATTCGACGACTCGGCGCTGATGAAGGCCTTCGGCCAGGCGGGTCACGCGGCGTTCCCTGCACCGTCGGCAATCGAGGAGGAGGTCGTGCGCCAGTACCGGGTGCACGCGATCGGCCGCGTGACGGCCGTGCGCGAACGCTACTATGCCA
>CANJYC010000124.1 GCA_947478985.1 Acidobacteriota bacterium
CTGAACAGGACGTCCTGATAGGCGACGGCAAGGTGTGTGAACGGGTTGAGGTTCAGCAACCGCCCCATGGTGCCGGGTGCGCGCGACAGCGGATAGATGATGGGGGTCGCGAAGAACCACAGCGTGAGCAGGTTCTGGAGCAGGTCGCGCACGTCGCGAAAGTGTACGGTCAGCGCCGACACCAGGAGGGCGAGCCCGGCGGTCAGCACGAGCTGCACGAACACAATCACCGGGAACCAGAGCAGGTCAGTGCCGTACATGGGCACGCGGTAGTAGATCAGGAACAGCGCAAGGATTGGAAGTCCGAGACCGAAGTGCACCAGGCCCGAGAACACCGTGACAAGCGGGAGCACCTCTGCCGGGAACAGGACCTTGCGGATGAGGTTCCCGCCGGCAATCAGGACATTCGCTGATTCGAGCAGCGACGAGGAGAACCAGGTCCACGGCAGGATGCCGCAGAACATGAAGAGCGCATAAGGCTCCAGTTCCGCCGGGCGCGATGCGGGCATCACCACGGTGAAGACGAAGGTATAGATGAGAAGGGAGAGCAGCGGGTTCACGAAGGACCAGAAGAAGCCGAGGACCGAACCGCGATAGCGAGCCTTCAGATCGCGCGCGACCAGGCTCTGGACAAGGGCGCGGTAGCGGAACAGGTGGGCAAGATTCGTGAACACGTCAGGCTCACGCTCAATGTTTGCGGCGATAGCGCGGGGGTTGTGGTCTGCCGACGCGATCGACCGGCAGTACGACGCGGCGGAGATCGACGAGGGGTGGAACGGCTTCCCAATCGAAATCCAAGCGCCAGCGCGCAGGGCCGATCTCACGTTTCGGAGCCTGCGCGAGGCCCCATCCTGGCGGATTCTCGTAGACCACTCCGTGGTAGCGCCACCGCTTGTCGCCCCAGGGTGCCTCCTCCTCCCGGCCGGTATACATATTTCGGCTCAGTCGGTAGCTGCCCCGATGATTCAGGTGATAGACCGGGCCGCCTATGTCCACGATCTCAAAACCCTGGGAGTAAGCCTTGACGAGGAAATTGTGATCCGGCCCGAGCCGGGCCATGCGGTAGACCTCGTTGAATCCGCACAGTTCGTGAATCGATTCACGGTCGAGCAGGACGAAGTCGCCCGTGCCGCCTTGCAGGAGTGGAGGGCGAAGTCCGCGCGGGCGGCCATCGAGATTACGGGGATCTTCAAGCACGTCCCAGGTCACATTCGAGGGCTCCGCACCAAGTTTGAGATCGTGGCGCGCGGCGCGGTACAGGGTGCGTGGGAGCAGTTCGCCAGCGCGGAGCGCCTCGAGCACACGTTTGCCAAAGAAGACGTCGCAGTTTGTGGAGAGGACGAACTCACCGTTGCTGCGGCGGATGCCGACATTCTTCGCCACGAATTCAAGGTATCCGAGGCGCGGATTCTGGGACATCGCCTCCTGGTAGCCAGGATCGACCACGTAGGTCTTCAACACGTCGCGGACTTCCGGCAATCTTTCGAGCGTGATATCTGCGAGGAGGGGCCGGCCCGGCTGGGGTGCCCACTCAATCAGGACGTACTCGTGCCGGATCCCGCGCTCGGTGAGCTCTCGATGATTGAAGCGGAGTGTGCGGAGGTAGCGCTCGAGAAAATCGGAGCCGTGGTCGTCATTGCGCCCGGTCAGCACGACGCTGAGCGTCGGCCTGGCCTGGTCAGGAACCGGCATGCGCAAGGAGCTTGCGGGTCCGGGCGTCCAGGACATTGGCCGCACCTTCCAGCAGATCGAGTTTCACTTCGGCTGACATGAGATGGTCGCGTGCGGCGACGAGCGTCCGTTCGGCGTCGTCCAGCCGAAGCTCGAGCGCAGGGAATTCGCTTGTGCGCTTCTGCTCTCGGGCGGCCTGGCGCTCCATATCCGCCTTGAGTTTTTCAAGGCGCTGGGCCTCTCGCGCAGCCCGTTCATCAGCCTGCTGCAACTGCCTGTGGGCTTCCTCCAGCTTGCTGCGGCACGCCTGCACCTCGGCCCGCGTCTCTTCCAGTTTGCGTGAGATGCTCTCCACGCGCGACTGCGCGTTCCGGAGGGCTTCCGCCGTCTCTGCATGCCGGGCGGCCGTGACCAGCCCGGCGAACCTGAGCAATCCCATCCGATGTGTATACTACACGCTCCGCAAACTGACGCGTGTCTCCAGACCAGTCCCTGAACGATCGGCTGATCAGCCTTGCCAGGCTGCTCGAACAATTGCCCGCACCGGGTACGTCCGCCCCGACTGCGGAAGGCCTCGCTGCCGGGTCACTCGCTCACATTCCGGACGAGAGACTTGCGTCGCTGGGTGCGCGGCTTGCGCTGCGACAGGACGTCACCGAACTGGACGCCGAAGATGCCCTGCTACTGCGTTTGCTTCTACAGGATTACGTGACGGCCGTTGGCATCCTGCGTGCCCGCGTTCGCGAAGTGGAAGCGCAGTTGCTGGACGTCGAGGGGACGATTAGGAAGAGCCGCCGCGCCATCCGGATCGCGCGGGGAGACGACGGCAAGCCAGGCGCGGCTCCCGCCGACGCATAGCCTCGAACACCGGCTCCCGCCGGTGTCTACGCCCTCGTCCTCGCCCGCGACGCGACCTGCAACCTGATCAGCGACTTGAGCATGGCGATGCGGGCACGCTCCGCGTCGAGATCGAGGTTCGGCCTCGCCAGCCGTTCTTCAGCGCGCTTCTTGGCTGCCTCGGCGCGCGTGATGTCGATCTCCTGCGCCTTCTCGGCAATCTGCGCCAGTATCGTCACACGGTCAGGCAGCACTTCTACGAAGCCCCCGGCCAGCGAGAGAAAGTGCTTCTCCGTGCCGGTGCGGTACCACAGCTCGCCAACGGCCAGCGTCGACAGCAGTGGCGTGTGGCCGGGCAGGATGCCCAGGTATCCTTCGGACCCTGGCACCTGCACTTCGTCTACGTCTTCACGGACCAGCGAGCGATCCGGCGTGACGATCTCGAGAGCGATTTTTGTCGGAAGTGCCATCAGCAGAATCCCTACTGGGCGGCCTTCATCGTCTTCGCCTTTTCGATGGCCTCTTCAATCGTGCCGACCAGGTAGAACGCCTGTTCCGGCAGATCGTCGTGCTTGCCCTCGACGATTTCCTTGAAGCCGCGAATCGTATCAGCGATGGTCACGTACTTACCCTTGAAGCCCGTGAACTGCTCGGCCACGAAGAAGGGCTGCGACAGGAAACGCTGCAGCTTGCGCGCGCGCGTCACGGTCTGCTTGTCTTCTTCCGAGAGCTCGTCGATGCCGAGAATCGCGATGATGTCCTGCAGGTCCTTGTAGCGCTGGAGGATCTGCTTCACGGAGCGAGCCACGCCGTAGTGCTCCTCGCCCAGGATGCGCGGGTCGAGAATACGCGACGTGGAGGCCAGCGGATCGACGGCCGGGTAGATTCCGAGTTCGGCAATCTGTCGCGAGAGGTTGGTCGTCGCGTCGAGGTGCGCGAATGTGGTCGCCGGTGCCGGATCGGTATAGTCGTCGGCGGGCACATAGATGGCCTGCACCGAGGTAATCGACCCGTTCTTGGTCGACGTGATGCGTTCCTGCAACTCACCCATTTCGGTCAGCAGTGTCGGCTGGTAACCGACGGCTGACGGCATGCGGCCGAGCAGCGCCGACACCTCGGAGCCCGCCTGTGTAAAGCGGAAGATGTTGTCGATGAACAGGAGCACGTCCTTGTTCTCGGCGTCACGGAAGTACTCGGCGACGGTCAGCGCCGACAGGCCGACGCGCAGACGCGCACCGGGCGGCTCCGTCATCTGTCCATAGACCAGTGCGGCGCGCGACTTCGAGGGATCGTTGACGTCGATCACGCCCGATTCCTGGAATTCCAGCCAAAGGTCGTTGCCTTCACGTGTGCGTTCACCGACACCGCCAAACACGGAGACGCCACCGTGCTTCATGGCGATGTTGTGAATCAGCTCCATGATGATGACGGTCTTGCCGACACCAGCACCGCCGAACAGCCCGATCTTTCCACCCTGCAGATACGGCTCGAGGAGGTCGATGACCTTGATGCCGGTCTCGAACATCTTCAACTCGGTCGACTGCTGCTCGAGCGTCGGTGCATGGCGGTGAATCGGCCAGCGCTCCTTCGACTGCACGGGGCGATCAGGGAAGTCCACCGGCTCACCGAGCACATTCATGACGCGGCCGAGGGTCTCCGGGCCGACGGGCATCGAAATCGCCGAGCCGGTGTCGATCACCTTCATGCCGCGGGTCATGCCGTCTGTTGCCTTCATGGCCACGGCGCGGACACGGTTCTCGCCCAGGTGCTGCTCGACCTCGGCGACGACGTCGATCTTCTCTATCCCCGGGCCACCCTCGGAGACAATGCGGACGGCGTTGTAGATTTCCGGGAGGCCGCCCGTGAATTCGATGTCGATCACCGGTCCAATGACCTGAACCACCTTGCCAATGCGCTGTGCTGCTGCTGTTGCGGTCGCCATCTGTGATTCCTTCTTCTCCGTAGGCCTTGGGGCTACAGGGCCCTGGGCTCAGTGCTGTCCGGCCGCCATCAATGGCCGCGTGGTTTTTACGTCGCGGCCGCGCCGGACACAACCTCGATGATTTCCCGCGTGATCGCCGCCTGCCGCACCTTGTTCATGTAGAGCGTCAGGTTCTCGATCATGTCCGCCGAATTCCGTGTCGCCGCATCCATGGCCGTCATCTGGGCGGCGAAGAATGATGCGTTGGATTCGAGCAGCGCCCGATAGATCTGGATTTCGACGTGCCGCGGCAGCAGGTCCTGGAAGATCTGTTCTGGCGTCGGTTCGTAGAGATAGTCGACGTCAGGGCCACCTGCTCCACCTGATTCAAGCCTGGGGATCGGCAGCAACCGCTCGACGACAACGCGCTGCGTCATCACGGACTTGAATTCGTTGTAGACCAGGTAGACGCTCGTCGCTTTCCCGCTCGTGAACTCCTCAATCGCCGTCTTGGCAATGTTCTGCGCGTGCGCAAACGACAGGCGCTGGAACAAACCGACCTGCTCGTAGCGCACGTCATAGCCACGGCGGCGGAAGAACTCGCGCCCTTTGCGGCCGATCAGGCCGAGGGCAATCTCGCGCCCCTGCCCCTCGTTGACGATGAATTGTCCGGCGGCCTTGATGATGTTCGAATTGAAGCTGCCGCACAGGCCTCGGTCGCCGCTGATGACGAAGAGCAGCGGGCTCGCGTCGGTCTGATCCGGCATCCGCAGCAGCGGGTGCGCGTCCTGATCAACGCGTGAGACGAGCCCGTTCAGCACCTTCAGCATCCGCTGCGCAAACGGCCGCGCGGAGACGACCCGCTCCTGCGCGCGCTTGAGGCGCGAGGCCGCGATCATCTTCATCGCCTTGGTGATCTGCTGCGTCGACTTGACCGCGCGAATCCGGCGACGGAGGTCAATGAGAGAAGGCATTTATGCGACCGTTGCCGCCTGCGCCGAGCCGGCGAACTGTCCGCCGAACTCCTTCAGGGCCGATTCCAGCAGTGCCTTGATCTCATCATCGATAGTCTTCTTCTCGGCGATGCCGGTCAGCACGCCAGGGTGCCGTGTTTCAAGGAAGCGATACAGATCGACTTCGTAGCGGCGGACGTCGTTGATCGCGACGCTGTCGAGGAACCCCTTCGTTGCGGCGTACACGAGAACCACCTGATTCTCGACTGGCACCGGCTGATACTGCGGCTGTTTCAGGATCTCGACGAGCCGGCGGCCGCGATTGAGCTGCGACTGCGTCTGCTTGTCGAGGTCGCTGCCGAACTGCGCGAATGCAGCCAGCTCGCGGTACTGTGCGAGGTCGAGACGGAGCGAGCCGGCAACCTGGCGCATCGCCTTGATCTGGGCCGAGCCGCCGACGCGCGACACTGAGTTGCCGACGTTGATGGCCGGACGGATGCCCTGGTGGAAGAGGTCGCTCTCCAGGAAGATCTGGCCATCGGTAATCGAGATGACGTTGGTCGGGATGTATGCCGAAAGGTCGCCGGCCTGTGTTTCGATGATCGGCAGCGCCGTCAGCGAACCGCCGCCCAGCTCCTTGCTCATCTTGGCCGCACGCTCCAGCAGGCGCGAGTGCAGGTAGAACACGTCGCCGGGGTACGCCTCGCGGCCCGGCGGCC
>CANJYC010000125.1 GCA_947478985.1 Acidobacteriota bacterium
TATCAGCAAGGGGAACATGCGGGCGCCGATGCGGCCAGCCAGCGCGGCGAGGCCATGCTCTACCGCCTGACCCAGACGCTCGAGGAACTTACGCAAGTGCGGGCGCAGATGATTCAGCAGACGGAGCGGCAGATGGTGCAGCTGGCTCTGGCAGTCGCGCGCCGCATCGTCCACCGCGAGGTCTCGCTTGACGCGGACCTCCTGATTGCGATGGCCCGGGTCGCGCTCGAGCGCCTCGGTGAGACGGCTCACGTCAAAGTGCGACTCCACCCGGATGACTATGAAGGTGCCGGTGCCGATCGCGTCGCGCAGCTTGCAGGCAGCAACGTCATGATTCTGGCCGATGCGCATCTGAGCCGTGGCGGCTGCCGCATCGAATCGGACATGGGCATGCTCGATGTCGGCGTCGATGCTCAGCTGCAGGAAATCGCGCGCCAATTGCTCGGCGAGGACGAGCCGGCACAGCCCGTCGGCGCCATGCGTGTGATGGAACAGAGCGCGCAGCATGTCTGAGGGCTTCTCGCTCGGCCCCTACATCGATCGTCTCGATCGCATCGACACGACGCCGCCGTTTGGCCGTGTCCTGCGCACCGTCGGGTTGCTCATCGAATCCACGGGACCGAGGGTCAGCGTCGGGTCGATGTGCCATGTCATCGGCGAACGAGGCAGCGAACCCCTGCCCGTGCAGGTCGTGGGCTTCCGCGACAACATCGTGCTCTCGGTACCGCTCGGGGACACGGTCGGCGTGCGTGCCGGTGACCGGATTGCCGCGCGAGCGGGCGCGCTGGCCGTGCCGGTGGGTGAGGCGATGCTCGGCCGCGTCATCGACGCGATGGGGCGCCCACTCGACGGCGGACCACAGATTCGCGCCACGCACGAGTACCCGCTGTTTCCGCCGCCCCTCAACCCGATGGCACGCGACCCGGTCGCCGAAGCGCTGCCGACCGGCGTGCGGGCCATGGACGCGATGCTGACCTGCGGCCGTGGCCAGCGTATCGGACTGTTCGGGGGATCCGGTGTCGGCAAGAGCACGCTGATGGGCATGTTGACGCGGGGGACCGCCGCCGACGTGGTTGTCATGGCGCTGGTCGGTGAGCGCGGCCGGGAGGTGCGCAGCTTCATCGAGCACGATCTCGGCCCCGAGGGGCTTCGTCGATCAGTCGTGGTGGTGTCGACGTCCGACAACCCGCCACTCCTGCGTCTGCGGGCCGCCTACACCGCGACGACAGTGGCTGAGTATTTCCGCGACCAGGGACTGAATGTGCTCCTCCTGATGGACTCGGTCACCCGGTTCGCCATGGCGCAGCGAGAGGTCGGATTGGCGGCAGGTGAGCCGCCAACCACGAAGGGCTATCCGCCATCGGTGTTCGCACTGCTGCCTACGCTGCTTGAGCGCGCCGGGGCCGTCAGAGGACGCGGCAGCATCACGGCGATGTACACCGTGCTCGTCGACGGCGATGACCACAACGAGCCGATTGCCGATGCCGTGCGGTCGATTCTCGATGGCCACGTGGTGCTGTCACGCGACCTGGCGTCGCGGCATCACTACCCGCCGATCGACATCCTCCAGAGCGTGAGCCGGACGATGCCGGACGTGACCGACGAGGCGCACCGCGCAGGAGCCGCGCGGGTGCGCGGCTGGATGGCGGCCATCCGCGACAGCGAGGACCTGGTGAGCGTCGGCGCCTACGTGCCTGGAAGCAATCCACGGATTGACGAGGCGCGCGAACGCCGCGAGGCGATCGAGGCGTTTCTCTGCCAGGAGGCCGACACGCTGTGCGGTTTCCCGGACGCGGTGGCGGCGCTGGCCGCACTCTGATGCAGTTCAGATTTCGCGCTCAGGCGGCCCTCGATCTGCGGACCCGGCTACTGCATGACGCGCAGCGGGAACTGGCGCGCGCAGAAGGAGATCGGGACATCGCGCACATGCGCCTGCGGCAGGCGGACGCGATGTGTGAGGCGGCGCGCGTGCGCGCAGCGGACGCGATGCGGGACGGCGCGGGTTGCACCGCCCTGCAGTGGTACCAGTCTTGGATCGTGAGACTCGACCACGAGTGCACGAGCGCCTCCGCGACGCTCGCACTTCGCGAAACGGCCGTGCAGCGACAGATCCAGGCGTGCCTGGAGGCGCAGCAGCGCCGCGAGGCGCTCGATCGGTTCCGTGAGAAAGCGCGCGCGGGGTTCGACGCGCTCGAGGCGGCGGGAGAACGGAAACTCATTGACGAGCTCGCGACACGCCGGTACTCGGCAAATCGTCAATCGTCGGAGGATGAGGATTCATTGAATGAGGACACTCGGGTTGCCTCTTCACAGGAGTACATGTGGCCATTGATGCAGTCGGACAATCAGCGAGCTCGCTAACAGCGGGAACTGGGTTGAAGCAGAAGGACCTCGGCAAGGATGCGTTTCTGAAGCTGCTCGTCACGCAGTTGCAGCACCAGGATCCGACCAAGCCGCAGGATGACGGACAGTTCATCGCGCAACTGGCGCAGTTCAGCTCGCTCGAGCAGCTGACAGGGATGCAGACAACGTTGCAGAAGATTGGCACCGCGCTCGGCGTCCCCGTGGACAGCGCAGCCGACACCACCACGAAGGCGTAAAGGACGCGGTGGCATGGACGCCGCCGCTCAAGAGGAGTACACAGCATGGCAGCGGGATCATTTTCGGCAGGACTATCGGGACTGAACGCCAACAGCGCGTACCTGTCCGTCATCGGTAACAACTTGGCAAACATCAACACCGTCGGCTTTAAGTCGAGCTCGGTGACGTTCCAGGACCTCGTGAGTCAGACGGTCGGGGGCTCCAGCGTGAACCCGATGCAGGTGGGTCTCGGCGTGACGACCGGATCCATTTCTCCAGTCTTCAGCCAGGGCGCCATTGAGAATACCCGTGAGGCGACCAACGTCGCCATTCAGGGCAGCGGCTTCTTCGTGGTGCGCGGCGCCGGGGGGAACTCCTACACGCGAGCCGGCAATTTCACGTTCGACAGTGACGGCAAGCTGGTGACCCCGGACGGGCAGTATGTCCAGGGGTACACCTCGATCAACGCGACGACCGGTGCGGTCGTGACGACCGGGTCCACCGGCGACATCACTGTTCCACTCGGGGTACTGCGATCGCCGGTGGCGACGACGTCATTCAGTACCAAGTCGAACCTTGATTCCAGCGCAGCGGTGGGTGCCACCTTCACGACGGGCGTGCAGATTTACGACTCACTCGGCAAGTCACACGTGGCCACCATCACCTACACCAAGACGGCGGCGTCCGCGTGGAGTTACGAGGTCACCGTGCCCGGCACGGAAGCCACGGGCACGGCTGGAACCACCGCCGGCACCGTGCGCCTCGGTCCCATCGGCGCAATCACCTTCAACGGCGCAGGTGCGATGACGGCACCGGCGGCCGACGTCACGCTCGCGGGGCCGACGACCTGGGCGAACGGCGCCACGGTGAGCGCGATCACCTGGGACCTGATCGATGCGAACTCCGTGCCCTCGCTCACCGGTTTCACCGCAGCCTCGTCGACGTCGTCGATCTCTCAGGATGGTTCGGCGGCGGGCCAGGTGAACAATATCTCCATCACATCGGACGGCACGATCATGGCGACCTTTGGCGCGGGTCAGAGTGCCGCGGTGGGACAACTCGCGCTGGCCACCTTCAACAACCCGAAGGGGCTGCTCAAGCTGGGCTCGAGCCGGTTCGGTGAGAGTCAGGCGGCGGGCGTGGCCAACGTCGGCGTGGCCGACAGCGGTGGGCGCGGCACGCTGATCGGTTCGGCGCTCGAAGGGTCGAACGTCGACATCGCCCAGGAGTTCACGAACATGATCCTGGCGCAGCGTGGCTACCAGGCTAACTCGAAGACGATCACGACCTCCGACGAGGTTCTGGTCGAGACGCTGCAGCTGAAGCGGTAAGCCGACATGGTCATCGGCACCGTACAGGTCGCAACAGCGGCGTCGCCGGTCGATACCGGCGAGGCAGTGGTACCCGGGGCGCCCGCGCAGGGCTTCGACGACACCCTGGATGCTGCGACGCTGGCGACGACGGATGCCGTGTCCACGACCAGCGCACCAACGGCGGAGCCGTCGGTGCGCCCTCACCTGGATTCCAGAGTCTGGGTCGAGCGACTGCTGCTTGGCCGCCCTGTGTCAGCGGTCGGCGCTGGCGCGCCGGCGGAGTCGCTGCCCGCAACCGTGGGGGAGCACAGCGACGAGACTCCGTCCGTGAACCCGCCTGAAAAGGACGCCGCGTGGTGGGAGATCCCTATCGATTCGATACGTGTACCGCCGACGCCGGTTCCTGATACGCCCGCTGCGCCGGTGAAGGTGAGCGTGCCGGACAACGACGTTGCGGTTGTGAGTGCGGAACCGGCCAGACAGGCGGCGACTGCCGATACTTCATCTCCAACTGTTGCGGTCCCGCGCGAGGTCGTCGGGGTGGTTCCGGCACCTGCCGAACATGAAGTCGCCATCGGTGAGCGCGAGAGACGCGATCTGAAGGTGCCGCCAGGTGTGCCGAATACGCCGGCCCGACACCGGTTCCCAAGGAGTATCGCGCGACAGACACCGGCTGAGGCGCCGGTCGACGATCGCGTGCAGGTGCCGCTTCGCACTGCCACTGCTTCGGCCGACGCGAGTCCCATGCTGGAGAGCGCGCCGGCGGAGAACCGGACGCCATTGTCGACGCCTCCTCCATTCGCGGTTGCAATTGCGACTCCGGCGAACCAGGTCGACCCTCATCCGGCGAGCGTGACCAGTACGCCACAGGGCGCGATGCCGGCGGCCCGGGAAGTGAAATGGAACGCGGAGGCGCAGCCCGCGCTTCCTCAGGTAGCTGGCCCGAAGACCGCCGAGCCTGAAGGCGCCATCCCCGACGGCGAAATCTCCAATACCGCCATTACCGATACGGCTATCGCTGACGTCGCCACGCTGGAACCGGCCGTGCCTCAGCACTCGATCCCCCGGGGGCACAGCCCGCTGTCTGCTGCGCGACCGGCCCGAGGGCCGCTTCGCGCATCGTCAGAGGTTGCGGCGCTGCCGGGTGTGACGGCTCAGGCGCTGGCGCCAGCTGGCATAGCCCCGCAGGCGACTGCACCCCAGGTGGAAGTGCCTCACGTCGGGGGAGCGGTCAGGCCTCAGTTTAGGGCCGCACTGTTGGCGACGACGTCTGCCACAACGGCGGCCACGACGGCGGCCACGACGTCTGCCTCAACGGCGGCCACGACGTCTGCCTCAACGGCTGCCACGACGTCGGCCACGACGGCGGCTGCCACGCCTGCTGTCGAGGTGCCAGTCGCTGATGTGACCGCCGCTACCCTCAATGCTGCAGAAGCGGAGGCCGCGCCGCCCGATCAGCCCATGCACGAGAGCGCACCGGCGGTGTCACGCCAGGCGGCCTTCCTTCCGGCGCCCCACGTCGAACAGGCGACGAATAGTCACGCGGGCGGGGGCGAGAGCTTTGGCAGCGGGGAAGGGCGGCGTTCGCCCGCCGCGGCCCGGCTTGCCGCTGCGATTGTGGCCTCCGGCGCACCGGCCGGCGGCGGTCCTGGCACAGCGCCCGTTTCCAGCGTCGCCGCGCCGGTGCAACCGATACTGCCGACCACGCCAATGGCCGTCACCGCGCCAATGGCCCCGACCGCGATGCCCGAGGCTGAAGAGAATCTCCAACAACTGATTCAGACCATGCGGGTTGCCGCAAAGTCTGGCGGGTGGGAGGCCACCGTGCACCTTAAGCCTGAGCACTTGGGCGAGGTCAGCATTTCACTTCGCGTGGACGGCCGAAACGTGTCGGCATCTGTTCAGGCGGAAGCGGCTGGCGTCCGAGAATGGCTGAGAGGGCAGGAGGAGTCAGTCAGATCCGGTCTTGCCGAGCACGGACTCCAACTCGAGCGCTTCGTGGTGGACCGGGACGGCCGCCAGCAGAACCACGAACAGGCCGAAGAACAGCCGCAACGACGGGCGCCGAGGCGACTGGCCGTGCCGGCTGAACGTTTCGAAGTGGTGGTCTAGGGACGGACCTCCGGCCAGCTGTCGGTCCACCGGCCTAGCCTGGCGGGGCCATTCAGCGATTTCGGCCGAA
>CANJYC010000126.1 GCA_947478985.1 Acidobacteriota bacterium
CTATTCAATCGGCAGGCACGCCGGGCACTTTAATTACTCTTCGTGTGGGCAGCACATTTTCAGTGGCCCAACACGATGTCTGACACACCAGCCGTACCCGCACCCGTCTCCGCGAAGAAGTCCAAGAAGGGCCTCTTCATGATCCTCATCGCGGTTCTCATCCTCGGCGGCGGGGGTGGGGGCGCGTACTTCTTCTACTTCAAGCCCGCGTCAGCGCAGGCGCAGACGGCCGAGCCTGAGCCGGAGGCCGAGGCGCCTACCGGCATCGTCCCCATGGAACCGTTCGTGGTGAACCTGGCTGACCAGGGCAGCTCGCGGTTTCTCCGGTGCAACCTGTCGCTCGTCCTCGCCGAGGAAGCCGAGGCGAAGGAGCTCACCGAGAAGCCGGTGGATCTGGCCCGCGTACGCTCTGTCATCCTCGAACTTCTGGCGGAGCAGCAGGCCGACGGCCTCGTCACGCCCGAAGGCAAAGAGGCACTCAAGAAGGCCATTGCCGAACGCGCGACCAAGGCGGTTCATGAATTGAAGGTTGTGGATGTCCTCTTCTCAGAGTTCGTCATCCAGTTCTGAGGCTCTCGTCGCGAGCGGTCTTACGCCGCTCTATGACGTGGTCTGCCGCGTCGATGTTGTGCTGGGCACGGCCTCGATGACCGTGCGGGACTGCCTGAATCTGAAGTGCCAGACGATCATCCGGCTGAACGAGCCGGCTGGTGACGACATGCAGGTCACGGTCAACGGCATTGCGGTCGCCACCGGCGAAATCGTGATCGTCGATACCAGCACCGCGCTCAGGGTCACGGAAATTCTGCCACCGCCGAGCAGCGAGGGCCACGAGTGAGCGGACCCGGCTTTCAGAGCCTGCTGGCTGTGGCGGTTGTCCTCGCGCTCGTGGTGGCGCTGGCCTGGCTCGTTCGGCGCGGGGCATTTGCCGCGCTTCGCCAGAACACGCGAGGCATCAGCGTTGAGACGGCCGTGCCGATCGGCGAGCGCCGCTCGCTCATCATTGTCGCTGTCGAGGGTCGGCGGCTCCTGCTCGGTCTCACGTCCGGCCAGATCTCGATGCTGACCGAGCTTGATCCGGCGCCAGTGCCGGACCCGAATGATTCTTCCTTGACCGGCGCTGCGGCTCCGTTTGAGCAGCAGCTGCTCTCGCGCATCACGGGTGTGTTCAGGAGCCGGTCGTGAATCCCGGCGCCATGAACATTCAGGTGGACGGCATCGGTGCCGTGTCGGCGCCGCTGCAGATCGTCCTGCTGCTGACGTTGATCTCGTTTCTCCCGGCGATTCTGATGACGATGACCTCGTTCACGAGAATTCTCATCGTCTTCCACTTCCTGCGTCAGGCGCTTGGGACGCAGGAGATGCCGTCGAGCCAGATTCTGATTGGGCTGGCCCTCTTTCTGACCATGTTCATCATGGCCCCGGTCGGCGCGCAGATTAACGAACTCGCCGTGGAGCCGGCGATGGCCGGCCGAATCACGATGACAGAGGCGCTCTCGCGAGGTGCGCCGCCGCTGCGCACGTTCATGTTGAAACAGACACGCCAGGCCGACATCGCGCTCTTCATGGAATTGGGTCACATCCGCGTGAACACGCCCGCAGAGCTGCCCATGACCGTCGTGATGCCGGCGTACATCATCTCGGAGCTGAAGACCGGCTTCCAGATGGGGTTCTTTCTCTTTGTGCCGTTCCTACTCATTGACCTCGTGGTCTCGACGACCCTGCTGTCGATGGGCATGCTGCAGCTGCCGCCGGCGATGGTGTCACTGCCGTTCAAGATTCTGCTCTTCGTGATGATCGACGGGTGGAATCTCCTCGTCGGTTCGATTGTCCGCAGTTTTGCGTAGTTCGTGGTTCCCCATGCCTGAAGCCCTTGTCGTCGGCGTCGTCCGCCAAGCCATTGAGACCGCCATCGCCGTGAGTCTGCCGATGCTGCTGGCCGGTCTTGTGGCCGGCGTCCTTGTCAGCGTGTTCCAGACGGTCACCTCAATTCAGGACAGCGTCCTCGGCTTCATCCCGAGAGCCGTGGCAATTTTCGCGGCCTTCGCCCTGACCTTTCCCTGGATGCTGCGCACCCTGAGCGGCTTTTCCGCCGACCTGATTCGGCGCCTGCCCGAGTTCATCCGGTGATCGATCTCGCGGTCATCGAGCGCTTCGGCCTGCTCCTCGTCAGGCCCGGAATGCTCGTACTGATCGCCCCCGGCATCGGCGGCCAGCAGATTCCGGCCCCAGTGAAGATCGGGTTAACGGCGCTGCTGGCCATCGGCCTGCTGCCATCGGCCGCCATTCCCCGGATGCTGCCCGAACTGTCGCTGGGAATGGTGATCGCACGCGAAGTGGTCATCGGCCTGTCGCTGGCGTTCGTGATGCGCGCCCTCATCGGTGGAGCCGAATTCGCCGGTCACCTGAGCGGCCAGCAGATCGGCTTCTCCTACGGTGCGACCATCGACCCGCAGAGCGGCGTCCGCAACAACATGCTCTCGATCCTCTACGGGATGCTGGCCACGCTCGGGTTCCTCGCGGTCAATGGACACCACCAGCTGCTGCGCGCGCTCGCCCAGTCCTACCAGGGCCTGCCGATCGGCGTGGGGCAGGTGAATGCCTCCATCCTGATCGCGGTCCGCGAAATCTTCGCCATCGTGTTCATAGTGGGCCTCCGTCTCGCGGCACCGATCATCGTGGTGCTGCTGGTGGTGGAGCTGGCCGTGGGCCTCATCTCGCGCGCGTCTCCTGCCCTGAACTTCCAGGTCATCGGCTATCCAATCCGGCTGCTCGTGGGCCTCACGCTGCTCGCCGCGCTCATCGGCACGATTCCCGCCGTGACGAACTCGCTGCTGGGTTCTGTCCTCGCGACCGGGGCCAACGCGGCCCGGGCGTTCAGGTAGGCGATGTCATCCGACAAAACAGAACAACCGACTGGCAAACGCCTTCAGGACGCCCGCAAGAAGGGGCAGGTCGTTCGCTCGAAGGAACTGGCGATCGCCGCCGCCACCGTGGCGGGCACGATGGCGCTCGGGCGCCTCGGCGGCACGCTGCTGCACGGCCTCGGCGACCGGTTGGCCGCCGACCTGACACACCTCGGCGACGCGCCCTTCCGAGACGTGAGCTCCGGCGACGTGGTGTCGCTCGTCATCGGGGCCGGACGCACGATGGTGACCCTCGTCGGACCGATTGCGATGACCACGATGATTGTCGGTGTGGCCATGCAGGGCGCGCAGGGCGGCTGGAACATCGCAAGTGATGCATTGACGCTCAACTTCGGCAAGCTGAATCCGGCCAGCGGTTTCAAGCGCCTGGGGTTCAAGCAGGGAGGCGTCGACACGCTCAAGACCTTCGTCTCGGTCGCGATGATCGCCACGGTCGCGTGGCTGATCATCACGCCGGCGATGGATGAAGGTCTGAAGCTGCCGTGGATGACGCCGGCCGATGCGGCCCTCACATTCTGGACGGAGGCCGACTTGCTCTTGCGGCGCGTGGCGTGGGGGCTCGGCTTTCTCGCCATCGGCGACTACGGTCTGCAGCGGTACCGGCTGTACGAGAGCCTCAAGATGACGAAGCAGGAAGTCAAAGACGAGGCGAAGCAGCAGGAGAACCAGGAAATCAAGGGGCGCGTGCGCAAAGTGCAGCGCGAGATGGCGAAGAAGCGAATGCTCGGGAATGTCCGGCGCGCCACGGTCGTCATCACAAACCCGACCCACTTCGCGGTGGCGCTGGAGTATCGCCGCGGCGAAATGGCGGCGCCGGTCGTCCTGGCCAAGGGTGCGGATCACGTCGCCGCGGCGATCCGGCAGCGGGCGCGCGAGCACGGCGTGCCATTGGTGGAGAACAAACCGCTTGCCCAGGCGCTGTTCAAGACCGCAGAGATCGGCGAAGCGATTCCAGGGCCGCTCTTCTCGGCCGTGGCTGAAGTGCTGGCACAGCTCATCCGGTTGAAGCAGTTGGTGATGTAACGATGGCGACAGTCAAGATCAACCCACACAAGGCGAGTCACCTCCTCGCACCTGGCGCCGTGATGGCGGTGGTGCTGCTGATGATCATCCCGCTGCCGCCGATCGTGCTCGATCTGCTGCTCTCGGTGGACATCGGTCTCGCCGTCGTGCTGCTGCTGACGGTGGTCTACGTCCGGCAGCCCACGGAGTTCTCGGTCTTCCCGTCGTTGCTCCTGTTGCTGACCTTGCTGCGACTGTCGCTCAACGTGGCCTCCACTCGACTGGTGCTGATGCATGGACAGGACGGCGTGGACGCGGCCGGCACCGTCATCATGGCGTTCGGCAATTTCGTGGTCGGCGGCAATTACGTGGTCGGCGTGGTCGTCTTCCTCGTCCTGATCGCGATTCAGTTCCTCGTCATCAATCACGGCGCGGTCCGCACGGCGGAAGTCACAGCGCGCTTCACGCTCGACTCGCTGCCTGGCCGCCAGATGGCGATCGATGCCGACCTGAACACCGGTGCCATCGACGAGAAGGAGGCAGGCGTCCGCCGCGATCGGGTGCGCCGCGAGGCTGACTTCTACGGCTCGATGGACGGGGCCATCAAGTTCACGCAGCGCGATGCGATGGCGGCGATGCTCATCACGGGCGTCAACATCGTCGCCGGCCTCATCATCGGCGTGGTGCAGCACGGGCTTGACCTCGCCACGGCCGCGCAGACCTACACGCTGCTGACGGTCGGTGAGGGACTCGTCACCGCGATACCCGCTTTGCTCGTGTCGATGGCGGGCGCACTGATTACTACCCGGGCCGCCGCAGAGTCACACCTTGGTGAGGAGGTTGCGACGCAGTTGTTCGCTCGTGCCAAACCGCTGGCCGTCGCGGCCGCCGTGCTGGCGTTTCTCGCGCTGATCCCAGGCCTGCCGAAGTTCGCGTTCCTCAGCGTGGCGGCACTGCTTGGCTTCTCGGCCTATGCGCTCCGGATGCCGACGGTGGCGGACGTGGCCACCGAGGATGCCGTGGATGCGGCGTCAGGGGATGGTCGCGAGATGGTGAGCGCGGTTGACCCGCTGGCCGTGGAAGTGGGCTATGCGCTGGTGGCGCTGGTTGACGAGAAGCAGGGCGGGTCCCTGCTAACGCGTGTGCGGGCCATCCGCCGGCAGATCGCCCAGGAGACGGGTGTCGTGGTCTCGGCGGTACGCATCGCCGACAACCTGCAGCTCGGTCCCCGCGGGTACAGCATCCTGATCAAGGGCGTGGAAGTGGCTCGCGGTGAGCTGTACGCCGAGCGTCTCCTGGCCATCAACTCCGGGTCAGCCTCCCGGCCGCTCGACGGCGTCCCGACCCAGGAGCCGGCCTTCGGCCTGCCGGCTGTCTGGATTACGCAGGACATGCGTGAGACGGCGACGTCCACCGGCTATACGGTGGTCGACCCGACGACCGCCCTGTCGACCCATCTGTCGGAGACCATCCGCAACTTCCTGCCGGATCTGCTGAGCCGTCAGCAGGTCAAGGAGATGGTCGACGCGGTCGCGCAGTACGCCCCGAAACTGGTCGAGGATCTGGTCCCCAAGACGGTGTCGCTCGGCGAGATTCAGCGCGTCCTCCGGCAGCTGCTGCGCGAGCGCGTGCCGGTGCGGGACCTGGTCACGATTCTGGAAGCGGTCGCCGACGCGGCCACCGTCACCAAGGATGTCGATGCGATGACCGAGGCGGTGCGTGCGGCCATAGGCCGTGCCATCTGTAAGTCGTATCAGAACGACAAGGGTGAGTTGTCGGTCATCGGTGTCACAGCCACGCTCGAAGAGCAGTTGCTGGGCTCGATGGTCCGGACCGAGCAGGGAGCGGTCCTCGCGCTGGACCCCCAACAGGCCCAGACCATCGCCAGCCGGATTGCCGGGGCGGTGGAGCAGGCGATGGCACAACCCGTGCTCTTGTGTTCGCCAGCGCTGCGGCCGCACCTGTGGCGGCTCTTCGCGAGGGTGCTGCCGCACCTGGGAGTGCTCTCCCACGCTGAGGTGCCAGCACATGTTCACATCGTCCCGGTAGCCACGCTCGATTGATATGCACCTGAAACGATACAGACGGGAAACCGTTAAAGAAGCCCTTCGGGCCGTGCGCGAGGACCTCGGTCC
>CANJYC010000127.1 GCA_947478985.1 Acidobacteriota bacterium
GAAAATACCGGAGCGATGTGGAGCTGTCGTCACAGAACAGATGAACGGTTCGCCCCCGGTCCTGCTGGTCGGCGCTCGTGTCGCTCGAGGTTTGACGGACGGTGCCCGTACACGCCGCGAAGACGGTCAGTTGATCGTTGGTGCTGAAGTTTGCGGAGGTGGGCCAGAAGTAGTTCTTGCCGCTGTTGGGCGAATTCGGCTGTGGAAAAGGGTGACCCACGCAGGAATTGAAGAGGGATACCGCGTTGACGCTCGCGGGATCCACGACATTCAGCAACTCCGTGGGCATGGCACTCGGTCCCGTCAGGTTGTGACACGCCGCGACGCACGCGCCGAGCAGTAACAGAACACAGATGCCACCGCGTCTTCGATCGAGCCTCATCTACGTCTCCAGCCTTCGTGACCGCGCAACTTCAGAACACGTAAGGCACCAGGGCTCTTGTCGATCGTGAGTACTCAAGGTAGTCAGGAAACGTCGCCATGAGCAATCGTTCTTCGGCGACGACCCTGGCAATGGCCACTGCCGTAACGGCGACACCAATAACCAGCGTCAGAACCGAAAGGTGACCGGCGATCCCAGCCCAGACGAACAGGAGAACCGCCGAGTACATGGGGTGCCGAATGAATCGATACGGCCCGCGGCGGATGATGGAACTGCCGCCAGGCGCGGCCGACACGCGGAACGCGCCCGGCTGGAACGATCGGCGTGCCCAGAGATTCAGCACCGCTGCCGCAACTTGAGCCGCGATGACAACGGGTGAGGCGCTGAAGAGATTGCCTGTTGCGGCAAGCACCACAATCGCGGCAACCACGAACAGGAGCGGTACCGCTGATGCAATCACGTGAATAACCTCGTTACTGTCTCTGCTGCCTGGCGGTGGTTAGGCAGGCCCAATAATCCGCAGGTATTTGCGCCACGGCCCCACGGCCTCCGTGTATTGCCGACCCATGACCCGGGTAATTTGAACCACGTGATCGAGATCGTGCGCCACCCAGGTGGCGAGATGCTGGCCGAGCGTCACCCGTCCGAACTCAGGATGCCGGCCCGCACGGTCCAGATCAGCAGGGGACAGACGCAACGCCGCGAGGCTGCGGAGACTTTGAGCCCGCAGGTCGCGGAAGGTGTCCAGCAACTCGGGAAGGCTCTTGCCCTTCGATGCGTTGAATTGCGCGAATCGGTCGAACGGGGGGAAAGGGATGGCTTCCCCATGGGCGAGGAGATGTTGCGCACGCGGCATCCAATCCGTACGCTCCCCATGAATGAGGTGGCCGACGACGTCAAACGGGCTCCACGTGTCCGGCCCCTCCGTGCCCGACACCCAGGCCGACGGGAGATCGCGGAGCATTACATCCAGCACCTCTGGAGTCCGCGACAGCACAGGCACGGCGGCGTGAAGATCGACATCCACTGTGACTACCGCTGCAACCGGGAGTGAGGCGTGCGAACAACCGCCAGCGACGGCGGATGTGCCAGTGTTTGGTACACAACGCAGTAGCGCTCCGTCAGTCGCAGGAGCGTGGCAAGCTGCTCTTCGGAGGCGTCGGTGTCTACCGCGATCTGCAGTCGGATATTCTGGAAGCCGACAGGCACTTCCTTTGACACGCCCAGAGTGCCACGGAAGTCGAGATCGCCTTCCGCCTGGAGCGAGGCATCTCGTAACTCAATGCCGAGTGACGTAGCGACGGCGTTCAACGTCACCCCCGCGCAGGCCACCAGCGCCTCGAGCAGCATGTCGCCCGAGCACGCGCTGTGACCACTTCCCCCCGTGGCCGGATGCAACCCGGCAACAACGAGCGCCTTGCCTGTCTCTATCTTGCAGCTGACACCTTCACCGAGGCGCCCTTGTGCCCGCAGCGTGATGAGCGCAGCGTCCGGCGCCTCACGGTATCGCTCCTTCAGAGGAGCCTGGACAGATCGTAACTCTTCAGCCTTCATATCCAGCTCTCATCGTGAGTGTTCAGTGGTGCCCTAACGGAAGCATCACCTGCGGCGCGTCAACATCGAACGCGCCGCCTGGTGCATGCGAAGTTAAGCCGCTATCACCAGGTTGTGTGAAGCGGCTCAGGCATCCAGGGAAATTTAATCACGGAAAAGGACCACGGTAGCCGGTCCACCAGCACGTCGAAGGTCATGCGGTGAACGGTCAGTTGCCACCGCGCTTCGTCGGAAACGAGGTGGCCTTCACGCTGTAGAAAGGTTTCACGCAGGCCCGCCACGGATGTCTGACCGATAGCCGACCATTCCGAGATTAAGGCGTGCAGCAGGCTCTCGATAAGTTCCTTTTCGTTCGCAGCCACATCAGTCGGCCCGCCTGTTGGGGCGTCAACGGGCAAGCCGCAGAGGAGCTTGTTAATCGCCGGCACGTGCGTCGAGATCTGATTGTCGCCGTTCACAAGAAACTGCAGCAGACGCACCGCGTGCTCCGCGGCCGCTTCATCCACGAAGGCGTCTTCGCCTGCCAGGTTCAATGTCGTCCATAGCCTGGGCAGGTAGGGGGCCGTGAGCACCAAACCGGCGTTGCGTGTGTCGATGACTGCTGAAATCGCGCCGTGAAATGGCGACGGGCCTTGCGATAGGTCTCGGTCCTGCCCCGGCGCGAGGTGTATCTCGTGGCCCTCGGTGGAGCCCTGTCCGTTGAGTGCGGCCGGTTTGTCGGCGTTGTCATGCACGCGCACATCGGAGAGGTCCAGACCGGACAGCGGTTCTATGCCGTCCTTTAGGGCTATAGGTAGGCCGGTGCGGTCCAGTGCGGGGGCAGGTCTCGCCTTGTTCATCGAGTCTTTTGCTCCTTCCACGGGAATGCGCGGAGACGCCCAACGGGAGCACTCACCAGCGGCCGCCCAAAAGCGCCGCGGCCGTCTGGTGCAGCGTGTTGGCCCTCGTGTCGATCACGCTCGGGCCTTCCACCGCGCGGGATCCTGCCGACCCTGTACGGCCAAGACAACGACGGCCTCGGACTCAACGTTGTAGCAAACCGCGCAGGGGAATCGGTGAAGCACCGCACGGCGGACAGAGCCGTGAACTCGCGCGAAGCCAGCCGGATGCTCGGCCACCCGATCGACAGTGTCTGCGAGATCAGCCGCGAATCGTGCCGCCGTGGTCTCGCTGTGTCTGGCGTACCACGCACGCGCCTCGAGGGCATCGGCCTCCGCCGGTGGCCGGAAGACGACTGAGAGCACGCGTTACCCGCGGAGCTTACGCTGAACTTCGCTCCAGGGGATCGCCGACCCCGGATCAGCCATGTGCTCGGCCAAGCGTCGATCGAGCTCGGCAGCCAGTGCCGGTTCAATAGGAAGCGACTGATCGCGCTGGGACTCGGACAGACTCTCCCAGAGAGCAATGGCTAGATCGGCCCGCTGGGCCTCAGGTAGGCTGAGCAACTCCGCGAGCCTGGTAGGCACCATGGGCTGATGGTCGCACCTTCGCACCCGAGCCGCAAGCTGGCAAATATTGCGACTCTCGAGATGAATCGTGTTGCTCGCGCAGAGGGCTAAATAAGTACCAACTAGACGGCGAGACGGGGTCACGCCTGCAGCCATCCACATCAGGGGATGACGGTCGAGCTTGCCGTTAAGTCCAAATGCGGCGGGAGCCTAGCACGCCGATGATCGAAATCCCTTGCCGGTATTAGGTTGCGAGAAGGTGAGCGTGGCCGTGCCGGCCAGCCGGCCGACCTGCGGAGCACGCCGACACGCATCGCCTGAAATCGAGCGGAGCGATTCCTCCGCGCGTCTTCCTCTCAGCGCGTTCGAGTTGTGGCGCGTCAGCTCGGACGTGTGGTGCCGCGTGCAGGATGCCGCATCGAGATAGCTCCTAGACGCGCGGGGAGCGGCAGGGCATAAGCGGAGGGAGATTTCCGGTGTGCGGAGCCTGGAGGCCGGCTGGCTGGCACGGTCACGCCCTCTGCGGAAACGCTTCGCGTGGAAAGAGGAGCAGTCGCTCCCGCTAATTTCCGGATCGGCTGAACTCGGCGAGCGCGACGGCGATGGCGTCGATGGCCTGCACGGCGGTGGCACCGGTGCCTTCGAAGTTATTCACCATAATCACGAAGGCCAGCGGCTCGCCGTCGCGCGTGGTGACGTAGCCCGCGAGCGATCTGATGTTGGACATCGTGCCCGTCTTCGCGTGGACGTTTCGCTCAGCGGCCGTGCCGCTCATCCGCGCGGCGAGCGAGCCGTCGACGCCCGCGGTCGGAAGCGCCGTGAAGAACGGCGACGTGGCACCAGCCACAGACATGCGCCGCAGGACCGCCATCAGCGCCTCTGGTGAAATCACGTCGCGTCGCGACAAGCCCGAGCCGTCCACCAACTGCTGGGCGTCCGCGGCGATCCCCCAGGAGGCGAGCTTCGTCCGCAGCCCTTCGAGCGCTGCGTCGTTGGTCGGCAGCGTCCCGCGCGGTGCGTTGAGGCGCATCGCCGCTTCACCGTAGAGGTTGATGCTCTCCTTCAACATCGGCTGCACCATCTCCGACAGCGGATGCGACCGATACGTGTGCAGGAGCGTCGTTGCCGCCAGGTCCGGCTTCGGCATCACGTCGTCGATGTCGACGGCTTCACCCGTCACCTCAAGCCCGCCCTGCTGCAGGCTGTACTTCAGCCGGTTCGCGAACCAGTAGGTCGGGTTGCCGCTCGATACCGAGAGCGGCACCGGCGCCGCGCCCGCCGGAAGCGAGCCAGCGATCGTCAGCGCTGTTTCTCCCGGGCGCTGCTCCGGCCAGATGAGCGGCGGCGATCCCGCGCGCCCCGTCACGGTACGGTTGATGAGCGGACGGGAGGCCGACTGCGGGTCTACCGTGAGCGTTGTCGTGCCACCCTCGGCCGCTGCCGGGGTCACCGTGACCCCCATCCGGTTCTCCGCGAAGTTCAGCGCGCCGAAGATCGCGCCCGTCGCGTAGCCCAGATCGTCCCAGCCCCACGTCGACTGCGGTCGCGGCTCCTCGATCGCGTCGTCGTCGCCAACGACGCGCCCTTCAATGCGGCGGATGCCGAGGTCCTTCAGCGCGTTCACCAGCGCCGCCATGTCGTCGCCGCCACGCCCGCCGATGGCCGGGTCGCCGGAGCCCGCCACGATCAGGTCGCCGCGCAGCGTGCCGTCTACCAGCGGTCCCGTGCCGCGCAATGTTGTCTCGAAGCGGTAATCCCACCCCACCGCCTCGCTCGCTGTGGCCGCGCTCACCAGCTTGGCTACAGACGCCGGTACGAGCAGCGCGCGCGGGTTCAGCTCGAAGAAGCGCTCGTCGCGGGCGAGCGATTGGACGATGACGCCCCAGACGCCGCGCTGCACGCCGGGTCGCGCGACGGTTGTGGCGATGGTGTTGCGAAGGCGCTCAAGCGGCGTGAGCGCCGGTGCGGGAACAGTCGTAAGGGTCGGCGTAGCGGGAGATGACGAGCGAGGCGCAGTGGGTGCCGTCGGTGGAGCTACTGTCGGGACCGACGCGGGAGCGGGCGTGGCAGCCGGCGTTGCAGGCCGTGACTTCGCGCAGCCGCTCGCACCCCAGGCCGTGAGGGTGATGAGCGCGACCAGCGCGAGGTCGCGACTCACTGCAGGCCGTCGGCCGCCTTCAGCGCGTCGCCCAGTGTTGCTTGATCGACCTTGGCTGAGCCCGGCTCGTCCGGCCGGTTCGCGTAGGCGTCGACGCCCGCGCGGCTGAAGTTCAGCGTCTCGGTCTTCTTGCCCTCCTCGAAGCGGGCGAAGACCGTCAGCACCGGTGTCTTGAGCGAGGGGTGCACCGTTGTCTCGAACGACGTGGCGCGGGCCATCACGAGCTTGGTGAGCACCTCTTCCACCTTCGCCGTGTCGAGCACCTTGCCCGCGCCGTTCTTCCAGGTCGCCTTGCCGTCGGCGGCGAGCGTCCGCTCGAGCGTCAGCGTGTCCT
The DNA here is from genome assembly GCA_947478985.1 of Acidobacteriota bacterium. Classification (GTDB taxonomy): domain Bacteria; phylum Acidobacteriota; class Vicinamibacteria; order Vicinamibacterales; family UBA2999; genus CANJYC01. The sequence goes on from CANJYC010000127.1 coordinate 5,877, forward strand.
TGCCGCGCCGCAGCTCCACGTGGTCCGCCGTGTACGGGCGCATGTCGAGCAGGTCCTTGCGCCGGAAGTCGCCCGCCGGCTTGCTGAAGTCGGCGATGAGGCTCTGTTCGAGCGTGAAGACCAGCGGGCGCGCGGCGTCCTTCGCGAAGGGCGCGCCGTCCGCCTCCGGCTC
>CANJYC010000128.1 GCA_947478985.1 Acidobacteriota bacterium
GCGAATTGAAGAAGAAGATCGAAGGGCTGGCGCCGGACGCGCAGAAGCTGCTGATGCGGTATCACTGGCCCGGCAACATCCGCGAACTCGAGAACGCCATCGAGCGGGCGGTACTGCTGGCTGACGGCATACATATCTCCGTCGACGACCTGCGCCTCGGTGACAGTGGCACCGTTGGCTCGCCGCGCGAGTCGGCTTCAATCGTGAAGATTCCGCCCACCGGGATCCCGCTCGAAGACATCGAGCGGCTCGCGATCATCGAGGCGCTGCGGATGTCGAACTGGGTGCAGAAGGACGCGGCGGAACTGCTGGCGATCAGTCCCCGGGTGATGAACTACAAGATCAAGACGCTGGGCATCGATTTCCCGCGGGGCCGCCGCGCGGCCATGCCCGCCCATGGCGTATCCGACGTCATGGCCTAACCGGCCGCGACCGTCCAGGGAGGTCGTCGGTCAGTGGCGACGGCGTGGACCGGCGAGCGTCCGTGCAACCCCGTCAGCCAGCGGCCGGATGGTGGCGTGGTGTGGTGCCCAGGCCTGCCACACCTCATGACCCCACCGCCTGACGCGCTGCGCGTGGTCGTCGGGATCGGATGACGCGTGCAGATCCCACACCGTCATCTCCCCGAGCGCCGAAGGCGGCTCGAGCCAGATGAACGCCTGCTTCTGATTGGCGATCCGCTGGATGACACGGGTGGCATCTTGACCAGGCCACCCGAGTTCCATCACCACGCACAGGCTGACCAGGTGAAGCGTGACTGACTGAATCGACTGCGGGGACGGCACGCCGGGATGCTGTGCGGCATAGGCGTCGACGGTGACCTGATGCAGGCGTGCGTACCGGATATCGTCGTACTCACGCGCGAGCACCTCTCCGTAGATCGCCCAGCACCCGGGCGACGCCCCGATGTAGCGATGCGTGGGGCCGTCACCGGCAGGCACGAGCGCCCCGCAACCATAGCAACGAACAGCATCGGTGCGGTGCATCTGTGGTGGACTATTGCCCGGGTTCGCGCCGGGCACGTGGATGCGTCCGACGATAGACGTCGAGCAACTGCGCGACGTTGACATGCGTGTAGCGCTGCGTCGTTGACAGCTGGACGTGCCCGAGCAGCTCCTGAATGGCACGCAAATCGGCACCGCGTTCCAGCAGATGCGTCGCGAAAGAGTGACGCAGCGCATGGGGGCTGATCCCGAAGCGCGTGCTGCACATCGACACGTAGCGAGACACGAACCGCGCGACACTCCGCCCGGTCAGCCGCCCACCGCGGGCATTGAGGAACAGCGGATCGTCCTGCCCCCTCGATCGCGCCGCCTGCGGCTTCGGCGACGAGCCGAGCATCTGCGACCGGTCCCGCAGCCAGGCACGCAGGGCCGTCGCGGTGGTGCCATTGAACGGCACCAGCCGTTCCTTGGCCCCTTTGCCCATGACACGCACCATGCGGGCGCTGAGGTTCACATCCTCGACGTCGAGCCCGACCAGTTCGCTGAGCCGCAGGCCCGAGGCGTAGAACAGCTCCAGGATGGCGCGATCGCGGCGTCCCAGTGGGCCCGTGACATCCGGCATGTCAAGCAACTGCGCCATCTCATCGACGGAGAGGTGCGCCGGGATCTTCTGCTCGCGCTTGGGCGCCACTGCGAGCGCGGCCGGGTCGTGCTCAATGTGCCCCTCACGGCGGAGAAATCGTGTGAACGTGCGCAGCACCGACAGCTTGCGCGCAACAGACGAGCGCGACAGGCCACGCTTGTGGAGCTGCTCCATGAAGCCGCGGACCGTGTCGAGGTCGAACTCATCAGGTGCGAGCGCCTTCACGGAGCAGCCGCGCTGCGCAGCGGCAAATCCCAGGAACTGCGACACGTCGCTGTCATAGGCCGCGAGCGTATGGGGAGACACGTTGCGATTGAGACGCAGGAACTGCAGGAACTCGCGCAGCGCCGCCATGACGAAGCTCGGCGGGACTTCGACCCCGGTGCGACTGCCCTGCCTAGCGGCCATGCGCGGCCGAAGCCTGGCCCGCGGGATCATGCGCAGGTGATGCGGCGATCCACGCTGCAAGGTCCGTCAATGCCCTCGCCGACGTCGCGGTTTTCCGATCGCCCTTCCGGGCGCCGGCCGGTGGCGGCTCCATGATGCCGAAGGTGATATTCGTCGGCTGATAGTTCCGCGGTTCCGCATGGGACACGTAATAGGCGAGCGCCCCGATGGCAGTCGTGCGCGGCGGCACGCGCGGCTCCTCGCCGCGGACGAGCGCTGCGGCGTTCCGCCCGGCCATCAGCCCGGACGCCGCTGACTCCACATAGCCTTCGACGCCGGAGATCTGCCCGGCGAAGAACAGGTCGCCGCGTGACTTCGTCTGCCACGTCTCACGCAGCACTGTCGGGCCGTTGATATAGGTATTGCGGTGCACCATGCCGAAACGCACGAACTCCGCCTGCTCGAGGCCCGGGATCATCCGCAGCACGCGTGCCTGTTCGCCCCACTTGATCTGTGTCTGGAAGCCGACAAGGCTGAAGTGGTCGCCGGCAAGATTGTCCTGACGGAGCTGCACGGCCGCGTACGGGTATCGGCCACTGCGAGGATCGGTGAGACCGACGGGTTTCATCGGCCCGAATCGGAGCGTCTCGCGGCCGCGGTGCGCCATCACCTCAATCGGAAGGCACCCCTCGAAGAACTTTTCCTTGTCGAAGTCGTGCACGGTGGCAGACTCGGCACTCGTCAACGCATCGTAGAACGCGTCGTATTCGCCCTTGGTCAGCGGACAGTTGAGATAATCTCCTGCCCCGTCATCGACACCGCAGGCCGGACCCGATGGCTCGGAAACCGGCGCACCGCTATCAGCGGCTCCGCGAAGGCTCCGGCCCCAGCGTGACGCGCGGAACACCTTCGTCATGTCGATCGACTCGGCGAGCACAATCGGGCTGATCGCATCGTAGAAGTAGAGGTGTTCCCCGCCGACCAGCGAGGCGATGTCCGCCGACAGCGTGTCCGACGTCAGCGGCCCGGTGGCGATGATGAGCGGGAACATCTCCGCATTCACCGGAACGCGCGCCACCTCCTCGCGGACGACGGTGATGAGCGGGTGCGCGTGAATGGCGTCGGTGATCGCCTGGGAGAACGCCTCGCGATCGACGGCGAGCGCCGCGCCGGCGGGCACGCGACTCGCGTCAGCAGCGCGCATCACGAGCGAACCGAGCCGCCGCATTTCCTCTTTGAGCAGCCCGACCGCATTGTCCAGCTTGTCGCCGCGCAGCGAATTGGAGCAGACCAGCTCCGCGAGGCGATCGGTCTTGTGAACGGCGGTTGGGCGCACCGGCCGCATCTCGTGCAGCACGACCGGCACGCCAAGCGAGGCCGCCTGCCAGGCGGCCTCCGAACCGGCAAGTCCGCCGCCAATGATGTGCACCACTGGGGCCTTCTCTTATGCGCCTGCGGTCTTACGCTTCGCGCCGCGAGCGCCTGCGGTCTTGCGAGCGCCGCCCGTGCGGCCTCGACCAGCACGGCGGGGTGACGGAACGGCATCGCGCCTGGCGGCCAGCAGCTCCTGCGCCTGATCCCACGTCAGGGCTTCCGGGTTGGCGCCCTTGGGGATCGAAGCATTGACCGTGCCGTCGGTGACATAGGGGCCAAAGCGTCCGGCCAGCACCTTCAGCGTGGCCCCCTCGTGGGTGATTTCCGCCAGCGTCTTCCGGGTCGCGGTTTGTCCGCGTCGACGTGACACCTTCGGCGCGAGGATCAACGCCAGCGCGGCCTCGAAGGAAATATTGAACACATCGTCTTCCGACTCGAGCGAGCGGAAGTCGTCGCCGTGTTTCACGTACGGGCCGAAGCGGCCGAGGTTGGTGGAGATCGGCTCGTTGTCGTCGGGGTGCAATCCGACGACGCGCGGCAACGAGAGCAGCCTGAGCGCCTCCTCGAGCGTGACGGTCGCTTCCATCATGCCCGCCTGCAGCGACGCCCGCTTCGGCTTCTCCACCACGACCTTCTTCGCCTTGCCCTTGACCTTTGGCGGAGGCTCAGGCGTTTCGCCGAGCTGCACGTAGGCGCCGTACCGACCGTTCATCACGTACACGTTCATCGCGGTGGCCGGGTCCACGCCGATCAATCGCGGCCCTTCAGCCTTGGCCCGCACCAACTCGAGCGCCTTGGTGAGGGTCAAATCCGCTGGAGCGATATCGTCGGGCAGGGACGCCGTGCGCCCTGGTCCGCCCTCGCCAACCTGGAGGAACGGCCCGAACCGGCCGATCCGCACGCGGACGCCTTCGCCGGTTTCCGGCTCAATACCAATAGCGAGCAACGGGTACTCCGCCTTGCCCGTGCCGTCTTCCACGGCCGGCAGCAGCCCGCGGTGCTTCTTGTCCCCGAAATAGAACTCCCTGAGGAACGCGCCCGACTCCCGTTCGCCCCGCGAAATCTCGTCGAGATCCTCTTCCATCTCGGCAGTGAAGTCGGTTTCGACGAAGTCGCCGAAGTGGTCGCGCAGGAGCGTCGTCACGGCAAACGCGGTGAAGCTCGGCACCAGCGCCTTTCCCTGACGGAAGACATATCCGCGGCGGACAATCGTGGCGATCGTCGGCGCGAAGGTCGACGGCCGACCGATGCCGAGCCGTTCCAGTTCCTTGATGAGCGACGCTTCCGTGAAGCGCGCGGGCGGTGTCGTCTCATGCCGCTTGGCATCGGTGCCGAGCAGTGTGATGGCACTGCTGCCGTCCTGGTGAATGCGATCCCCCACCTTCGCCTGCGGCAGGATGGCTTCCTGCTCTTCGAGCTCCGCCGCCGGGTCGTCGCTGCCCTCGACATAGGCCCGACGGAAGCCGGCGAACTCGATGGCCTTGCCGCTGGCGTGCATCGCTGCCATCTCACCGTCCGGCCCCTGCGCCGAAATTTCCATCGTCGTGCGCAGCACACGCGCATCGACCATCTGCGACGCCATCGTCCGCTTCCAGATCAGCTCGTAGACCTTGAGCTCGTCCGAGTCGAGGACGCGTTCGAGCTGGCTCGGCGCCAATCGGAAGTCGGTGGGACGAATCGCCTCGTGGGCTTCCTGCGCGTTCTTGACCCGGGTCTGGTACTTGCGCGCCCCGCCGTAGTATTCGGGACCGAACATCTCGCCGATGACACGGGCGGATTCACCGATCGCCTTGTCCGACAACGTCGTGGAGTCCGTGCGGTGATATGTGATGAGACCTTCCATCTCACCATCGCCGGTCTCGACGCCCTGGAACAGCCGCTGTGCAATCTGCATCGTCCGCTCGGTGGAGAATCCGAGCTTGCGACTGGCCTCCTGGGTGAGGGTCGAGGTCGTGAACGGCGGCGCGGGGCGCTCGACGCCTGGCTTCTGCTCCACCGACGTAATCGTCCACGGCAGATTGCCACGGAGCGCGGCGACCAGGCGAGTTGTCGCGTCACCGTTCAGCAGGCGAACGTTCGGGTTCTTCAGGGCGCCAGTATCGGCATCGAAGTCCTTGCCCGACGCCACGCGCTGTTCACCGACGCGCACCAGCGTTGCCACGAATTCGCGGCCCTCGCCGCTGAGCCTGGCATCAAGATCCCAGTACTCGGCCGAATGGAACGCGCGTCGCTCTTCCTCACGTTCGACGATGAGGCGCACGGCGACGCTCTGTACGCGGCCGGCGCTCAATCCGGTCTGGACTTTCTTCCAGAGCAAGGGCGAGAGCGTATACCCGTAGAGCCGATCGAGGATGCGACGGCTCTCCTGCGCCCGCACGAGGTTTTCGTTGACCTCTCCCGGATGCCGCAGGGCCTCGTTCACGGCCTCCTCGGTGATCTCGTGAAAGACGATGCGGCGGACCGGCACCTTCGGCTTGAGCACTTCCCGCAGGTGCCAGCTGATGGACTCCCCCTCGCGGTCAGGGTCGGTGGCGAGCAGGACCTCAGAGGCGTCCTTCATCGCGGCCTTGAGATGCGCCACCTGCTTTCGCTTGCCGCTGGGCACGACGTAGTAGGGGGCGAAGTCGTGATCGACATCGACACCCAGCCGGCCCCATTCCCGGTCCTTGATTTCCTTGGGCACATCCGCCGCGGA
>CANJYC010000129.1 GCA_947478985.1 Acidobacteriota bacterium
CGAGGCCTTGGTGACGCCGAGCGTTGTGTAGTAGTCCTTGAAGTCCATCGCGCGCCTCAGAGGCCGAGTGCGTCGTTGAGTCGACGCATCTCCAGCAGCAGTTGCCGGCGTCCCGTGCCGGTGCGCAGCGCACCTTCGTCCATAAGCGGGCGGATGCGCTGCATGACCTCGTCGATCTCAAGCAGGCGCTGCACGCCTGCCAGATTGATCCCGCGCTGGTCGACCAGGTGCTTGATGAGACGGAGCTTGTCGAGCTCCTCGCGCGTGTACAGGCGCATGCTTCCAATCGTGCGCGCCGGTCGGACGAGGCCCAGACGCTCGTACTTGCGCAGCGTCTGCGGATGCATGCCGAGCATTTCCGCAGCGACGCTGATGAAGATCAGATCCGGTGGATCGACTGGCATAGCAGAGCCCCGCAGTTAGTCGGAATGACGCAGCATGTTGATTCCATGTAAGTGTAGCACTTGATACGATGCGAGGCAACTTGGACCGGAGTAAGATCGGTCCCATCTTGCCGTTTACGTCATCCGACCTTGTCACAGTCGCGCTGCTCGTCGCGCTCGAAGGCCTGCTGAGCGCCGACAACGCCCTGGTGATGGCGATCATGGTGCTCGGGCTGCCGAAGTCCGAACGCCACAAGGCCCTCAGATATGGCCTCGTCGGCGGCTTCATCTTCCGTATCGCGGCGACGCTGCTGGCGGTGTACCTGATCCGGCTGATTCTGGTGAAGCTGCTGGGCGCCCTCTACCTGCTCTATCTCACCTATTCGCACTTCTTCGGGCACGAAGCGGGAGAGGACCGCCGCACAGCGCCGAAGGCGACGCCGATGATGGGGCTCTCCGCGTTCTGGGCCACCGTTGTGCGCGTGGAGCTCATCAATCTGGCGTTCTCGATCGACTCGATTCTGGTTGCCGTGGCCATGACGCCGAACATCTGGGTCGTGATGCTGGGCGGGCTTCTGGGGATTGTCGCCATGCGCGTGGTCGTGGGCCGGCTGCTTGTGCTGGTGCAGCGCTACCCGCCGCTCGTGGACGGGGCGTTCGTCATCATCGCGTGGGTCGGGACCAAGCTGAGCCTGGAGTATTTCCACGAGGCCGGGTATCTCGCCCTGGAGATCCCGCGCTGGTTCTCGCTGACGCTGATCGTCGTGATCTTCGCTGTGGCGTTCGTCTACGCGAAGCTGCAGGGCCCGGTTGACGACACCGAGGCGCTGGCAGAGCAGGCAGGAATCCTGATGGAGGCCGAGGGTGCCGCAATCAGCCGGATCGACGGAGACATGACCAAATAACGCAGTCGCGTCCCGGCCGATCGGGACGCTACCGTCGCGCTGCCGGTGTCAGCATCGTCTCGCGGCGTTCCGCGCCGCGCAGGTAGACCACCTTGACCGGAACGTCGATCTTCAGGAGCTCCAGAGCGTAGGTGTAGTCGTAGATGTTCGCGATCGTCTGGCCGGCGATCTCGATGACGATATCGCCCTTGGTCAGCCCCGCTTTCTCGGCCGGGCCGCCCCCCGTCACGCCACCAAGCAGCAGTCCCTTCACCTCAGTTGCGTAGTCGGGAATGGTCCCCGTGGTCACGCGCACGCCCGCCAGGCTGCTGCGCGTGGTTGTGGGCTGGTCGACCTTGGTGAACGCCGGGGCGGCGTCTGTGTCGGCGATCGAGCGCACGATCGCTGACGCCAGGTCGGCGATACGGTCGAGGTCCTCGTAGTCGATCTTGTCCGCCGTGTCCGAGGGCTTGTGATAGTCCGCGTGCGAGCCGGTGGTGAATGACAGGCTCACCACGCCGGCCTGATTAAAGCTGGCCACGTCGGTCGGCTGATACGGGTCAGGTTGGAGGATGAGATCGAAGCCGGCGGCCACGTTGGCCCGCTCCAGCACGCGCGACCAGACCGGGCTCGTGCCGGTGGCCTCGACGACCAGGCGGTTATTCTGCATCCGGCCGACCATGTCGAAGTTGACGTAGGCGGCAATCTGGTCGAGCGGCACGGGCGGCGTCGTGATGAAGGCGTTCGAGCCAATCAGGCCGATCTCCTCGGCCGACCAGAGCGCGATGAGCACGTTCCGCCGGTGCTTCTCCTTGGACAGCGTCTGGGCGATGGCGAGCGTGGCGGCGGTGCCCGACGCGTTGTCGTCGGCACCGTGATGAATGCCACCGGCCTCCTCTTTCGAGGCGAGCGAGCTGCCGAGCCCGCCGCGTCCGAGGTGGTCGTAGTGCGCGCCTATTGCGACCCAGGGCTTGGTGAGGCGGCTGGTCCCGCCCGCAGCGGGCAGGTAGGCCACAACGTTGCGGGCACGCTGGCGTTCGCGGATGACGGCGGCTTTCAGCGTTACCGTGATGCCGGGCAAAGTGAATCCGGCCACGTGCGGATTGCCCGAGTCGAGCTGCTGCTGGATGTCACGCAAGGACGGAACCGCAGTCCCTGCGCGCCTCGCGGCTCCGGCGAACAGCGCGTCGGCGACGGCGCCGGTCATGCTGAGCGCCGGAATCCCCGAGCCGGCGATCGCGGTATCGAACGACATCGGAATCGTCAGTCCGGCATTCGGGGATCGCGGGCCAGTGACAACGATGATGGCCCGCGCACCGCGCTGTCGCGCGGCCATCGCCTTGTAGCGGAGGTCCGAGTAGCGAGCGAGGATCGCCCGTGTCGGCTGGTCGGCGTCCTCGGGAAAGTACCGCAGCACAACGACGACCTTGTCCTTCACGTCGAGCGTGGCGTAGCTGTCGTAGGCGTAGCCCTGCGACTCCGGCACGACGAGGCCGTAGCCCGCGAACACCACGGGGCCGCTGACATCGCCGTCGTCGGAGAAGGAGAGCGCCTGCACCTCAGGCACATCGAAATCGAGCCCCGGACCGCCGCCCACAGCGATTGAGAGGCGGGAGCCGCCGTCGTGGCTGCCGGCCGTGAACTCGAACGACTCGAACATGTCGCGGTGCCCGGGCAGCGGCCGCGCGCCGATCCGCGCCAGTTGAGCGGCGATGTAGTCGCCGGCGAGCCGTTCGCCCGGGGACCCGGCCATGCGCCCTTCGAGCCGGTCGCTCGCGAGCACCTCCACGTGCGCTCGCGTCTTGGACGGCGGTGGGGTCTGCGTGAATGCCGGAGCCGCCATGAGCAGCGCCGCCGCGACGAAGAGGAGGAGTCTCTGTGTCATAACGGATCCTGTCGCACCGCGCTTACCGGGCCGGAGGGTTCGTACGGGGCGGTGCGGCCTTTAGCGCGGCGAGGGCGGCCTGGTGATTCCACTCGGCCAGAAAAATCTGCCCTTCGCTGCCGCCGCTGCGGGTCGAGGTCCAGGTCAGTCGGCGCCCGTCCGGCGACGGCACTGGCAGGCCGTCAAAGCCGTCCGAGTAGGTCACGCGAACGGGTTCCTTCGTCCCCTCGATGTCCGTCATGTACAGCTCGAAGTTCTCGAAGCCGAGCTTGTTCGAGGCAAACAGGATGTAGGCGCCCGAAGGGTGGATATAGGGCGCCCAGCTCATCGACCCGAAGTTGGTGATCTGCCGCTGGTCCGTGCCGTCGAGCTTCATCGTCCAGACGTTGGCGATGAGTCCCTGTTCGTCGAAGCGACGCCAGACGATGCGCGTGCCGTCGGGGGAGAAGAACGGGCCGCCGTCGTAGCCGGGGACGGAGGTGAGCCGTTTCTGACCAGAGCCGTCGGCGCGCATGATGTAGATCTCGCCGAAGTAGCTGGGGTCGAGCGCCACCTGCTTTTGCTCGGCGGGCGACAGCGCGCGATTGTAGGCGTCGCGCATCGACGTGAACACGATCCACTGTCCGTCCGGCGAGTAGCTCGCCTCGGCGTCATAGCCGCGCACATTGGTGAGGCGCGTCAGCGCGCCGGTGCGGCCGGCACGCGCGTAGATGTCGTATTCGGTGTCGTAGTCCCACGAGTAGCGCCGCTCCTTGCCCGAAGCGCGGAAATCGAGCTCCTCCTGCTGATACTGCTTCGACTTCGGATCGTGGTGCGTCGAGGCGAAGAGAATCTGATCGCTGCCGGGACGAATGAAGGCGCAGGTGGTCTTGCCGTAGCCGGGCGAGACCCGGGTAGTGTCGCCGGTGGCGAGGTCGAGCGTGTAGATCTGATAGAAGGGATTGCCGGGTTCGCGTTCGCTCTGGAAGACGAGGGACTTGCCGTCTGGCGCCCAGTACCCTTCGCCGGAGCGGCGACCTTCCACCGTCAGGCGGCGGATGCGGGAGAGCAGCGTTGATTCCTGGCCGGCGTTCTGCGCCTGCACGCCCACCGTGAGCGCCAGCACCAACACCACGCCGAGTCGAGCCACGCCGAGTTGTCTGATACGCAAGACCATAAATTACCATCTATTATGGGTAACTTCCCTTTACGTTCCGACTGCCTATGCCTACACTCCGTCTCCTCTCGTTGAGCCTTGTCCTGCTGCTGGCGACGCAGGCCTGCAGCCGTGGTGGCGCCCCCGCCGCGTCGACCGCCGGACCGCCGGCGATGCCGCCCATGGAAGTCCGGACGGTGACCATGGCCATGCAGCCGGTGCCGCAGACCTCCGATTTCGTGGCAGTGGTCCGCTCCCTTCGGTCGACGACCATACAGCCACAAGTGGACGGGTTCGTCCGGGAAATCCTGGTGCGCGCGGGCGACCGTGTCACGGCGGGACAGCCGCTCATGCAGGTCGACCCGGACCGGCAGCAGGCGGCGGCGGTTGTCACCGAGGCGCAGCGCTCGGCGCGGGAGGCCAACCTCGCATTGGCCACCCAGCAGCTCGAGCGGGTGCGGACGCTGGTGACCGCGGGTGCCCTGGCGCGTTCGGCACTCGACGAGGCCGAGGCCACGCACAAGAACGCCGAAGCGCAGCTGACGGCCTTGCAGTCGCAGGTGCGGGAGGATCAGGTGCAGTTGCGCTACTTCCGCGTGACCGCACCCGCAGCGGGCGTCGTGGGCGACCTGCAGGTCCGGCCCGGCGATCGGGTGACGCCCGCCACCGTGATCACGACCATCGATCAGGCGGAAGGGCTGGAGGCCTACATCAATGTGCCGCTCGAGCGCGCCGCCGGGCTGCGACTGGGACTCACCGTGGAACTGCTCGACGGCGACGGCGTGGTGACGGCGACCAACCCGGTCACCTTCGTTGCCCCACGCGCCGATGACGCCACGCAGTCGGTACTGGTGAAGGTGACGCTGCGGCAGCGCCCGCCCGGTGTGCGGGTCATGCAATACGTCCGGGCGCGCATCATCTGGAGCCGCGAGCCGGCGCTTTCGGTACCGCTGGTCTCGGTCAGCCGTATCGGTGGCCAGTACTTCGTGTTCGTGGCGGAGCAGGGGGCCACAGGGGCGGTCGCGCGGCAGCGTCCCGTCACGCTCGGGGACGTGGCTGGTGAGGGGTATGTGGTGCGGTCGGGACTCAAGGCCGGCGAACGCGTCATCGTCTCCAACCTGCAGAAGCTCGGCGACGGCGCGCCGGTGAAGCCGAGTTAGCCCCTGATGTTCGTCGATACCTTCATCAAGCGGCCGATCCTCGCCACCGTCTGTTCCCTCGTCATCGTGCTCGCGGGGGGGCTGGCCATCCCGTCGATGCCGATCGCGCAGTATCCACCCGTGGCGCCTCCCACGGTGTCCGTGCTCGCGGTCTATACCGGCGCGAATGCCGAGACCGTGGAAACGGCGGTCACCACGCCACTCGAGCAGGCCATCAACGGCGTCGAGGGCATGCTCTACATGTCCTCCTCGAGCACCAACAGCGGCGTCAGCCAGATCACCATCACCTTTGACGTCACGCGGAATCCAGACCTGGCCGCCGTGGACGTGCAGAACCGCGTGAACCAGGCGCTCGGTCGCCTCCCGGTGGAGGTGCGTCAAATCGGCGTGACCGTCGCGAAGTCGGCGAACAACTTCGTCCTGGCCGCTGGCGTGTACGCCCGAAACGGACAGTACGATTCACTCTTCATCTCCAACTATCTCGACGTCTACGTGAAGGACGCGCTGAAGCGC
>CANJYC010000130.1 GCA_947478985.1 Acidobacteriota bacterium
CTGGAAAATGCCGTCGTCATCGGGGACACCGGCGTGTTGAACAACGGTCTTCGTTTCGATGACGAGTTCGTACGGCACAAGATCCTGGATGTCATCGGCGACATGGCGCTGGTGGGGTATCCCCTGATCGGCCATCTCGTTGCGCATCGAGGTGGGCACGGCCTGCACACGGCATTCGCGGCGCAGGTGCTTGCGGATCAGGACGCCTGGACCCTGGTGGAGGCACCGGCCGATGCGGCAGAAGCCACGGCCGCCGACGCTCTGCCGGTTGCGCTTCAGGCCAGGACAGTAGGCAGTAGGCAGTAGGCAGCTCGGAGCTGCTCACCGCTTACCAATTGCTGCCTACCGCCTACTACCTACCTCCCCGCCGCGCGCCCCTCGCTTCCGAAGCTCTTCACCGCTGTCAGTTCATCGACGTGACTCTCGAGGAAGCTCTCCGCGCCGGTCATGCTGAGCATGGTTTCGACGCGCTTCTGGACGCCGGCGAGTTTCAGTGCGCCACCTGCGGCACCGGCCTGCCGGAACAGATCCATCAGACATCCAATCGTCGCGCTGTCGACGTATGTCACCGTCGAGAGGTCGAGCAGCACCTTTCGTTCACCGCTGCCGATGAGCGATGCGATGGTACCGGCGAACTCTGGCAACAGCGGATACATCAGTCGCGCTTCGTGGACGCGGACGATCGCGATGCCCTGCGCGTGGTCGGTGGTGAGATTCATTGTGACGCTCCGGAATGCGGATCGGAGTGCGGCGGCTGCTGCGGTACCTGCGGCCGGGCCGACTTCATGTCAGCGGACATCGCAGGCGGTGGGGATCGCAAATTGAAGGAATGTTGCGCATGATAACATGCGAAACGCTCGTGTACCAACCGTTTCAACAAGCCGAGAGTGGCCTCCACTGCGATGGCGTCAGCGTCCAGTCGATCGTCGAGAAGGTCGGCACGCCCGTCTACCTGTACAGCGCGCGCGCGATCCGCGAGGGCTATAGCGCCATCGACGATGCGTTCGCCGCGTACCCGCACGCGATCCACTACGCGCTCAAGGCGAACTCCACGCTGGCCATCGCGCGCCTGCTGAAAGCACTCGGCAGTCGTGCCGATGCCAACTCCGGCGGTGAAGTGGCAGTCGCCATGCGGGCCGGATTTGCCACCGGCGAGATCGTCTTCACCGGGGTCGGCAAGACACGCGAGGAACTGGAATTCGCCGTCGCGCAGGGTGTCGGCACGATCAACGCCGAGTCTGCGGGCGAGCTCGATCGTATCGGAGAGGTGGCCCGCGCCCTTGGACGCGAGGCGCGCGTGGCGCTGCGAGTGAATCCGGACATCGACGCACGCAGTCATCCGAATATTTCCACGGGCCTGAAGACGAACAAGTTCGGCGTGGCGCTCCAGGATGCGCGTGCCATCTATGCCGCTCATCTCGGGACGAAGGGGCTGCGCCTTGCGGGCGTGCACATCCACATCGGATCCCAGATCACGACTGCGGAGCCCCTGCGGCGGGCGGCCGATGCGCTGGTCTCGCTGGCGCTCGAGCTGCGTGACGCGGGCGTGCCGCTCGAACACGTCGATCTCGGCGGCGGCCTCGGCATTGCCTATGAGGGTCAGCAGGTGCTCTCGGCGGCTGAATATGCGGCCGCGGTCATCCCCGAGCTGCAGCGAGCGGGCATTCCGGTGGTGCTCGAACCCGGGCGCGCCATCGTGGCCCGTTCAGGCGCGCTCGTGTCACGCGTCGTTGATACGAAGCGGTATCCGGATGGCCGCCAGTTCGCCGTGCTCGACGCCGGCATGACGGAGCTGATGCGCCCGGCGCTCTACGGCTCGTTCCATCGCATCGTGCCTGTAGTGACGCGGTCGTCGCCGGAAGCGGCGTGGGACATCGTGGGACCGATCTGCGAGAGCAGCGACGTGTTCGGTCGCGACCGGGCGATGCCTGGCGTGGAGGTCGACGATCTGATCGCCATCCTGGACACCGGCGCCTACGGTGCGGTCATGGCCTCCAACTACAACCGGCGCATGCTGGCCCCGGAAGTCCTCATCGACGGGGGAGCGTGGCGCGTCATCCGCCGCCGGCAGACGCTCGACGACGTGCTCGCGCTCGAATCATGAGCCCAGGGGCAGCGGCTGTTGGCGGGCAGTGACATGCGCGGGCTGCTGATTGCGTTCGAGGGGCTCGATCAGAGCGGCAAACAGACGCAGGCCGAGCGGCTGCGCGACCGTCTGACCGCGGCCGGCCGCTCAGTCACGCTTCTCTCGTTTCCCGATTACCAGACGCATATCGGTAGGGAGCTCGGGCACGCGCTGCGGGGCGAACGTGCCTACAGCCCCGACGTGATGCAGCTCCTGTATGTGGCGAACCGCTATGAGTACGCCGAGCAGATCGCACAGGCACGTGACGCGGGCACGATCATCATCTGTGATCGCTATCTGGCCTCCAGCGTCGCCTATGGGGACGCGCAAGGGCTCGACCCGGTCTGGCTGCTCGAGATACAGCGCTACCTGCCGCAGCCTGACCTGACCATCCTGCTCGACATCCCGCCGGCCGTCTCGGCGCGGCGAAAAATCGATGATCGCGACAAGTACGAGCGCGATCTCGCGCTGCTCGGACGCGTCCGCGAGAGCTACCTCCGCCAGGCGGCGGAAGGCTGGCTGCGGCTCGATGCGGATCGCGACCGGGGTGAGGTCAGTGAGGACGTCTTCCGCGCAGTCTCCGCTCAGCTATAGGCCCGGACGAAAATCCGCGGCACCGCGAGGATTTCACAACTCATAGCCGTCGCCCACCCCCGCCGTAGTCTCCTGCCTGGATGTCCGGCAATAGTACGACAGGCGATTCCGTACGATTCCGTCACAACGCTCCGGCGCGACCGGTCATGCATGCCTTCTCCAACGGCGTCGAAATTGCAGTCGGCCTTGTGGAGGCACACCATCATGTCCAGCACAACCGACAGCATCCTCACTCGGCTTAATTCGATCCTCCCGTTGCCCGCACGTCAGAGCGCCCTGCCATCCGGGCTGCAAGCGGTGCACAGAGCGTTTCTGGCGTCTTTGGTGGAGCGCGGCAGAGTGCCGGCCGATCAGGAACTGGCGGCGCTCGCCCCGAACGGCGACGTTGCCGGTGCCGTGCGAACCCTGACCGCCAACGATCTGATCGTCGTCGACGGGAGCGGCGCGCCGGTCGGGGCGTACCCGGTAACGCTCGAGCACACCCCGCATCGAGTGAGAGTCGAGGGCCGCGATCTCTACGCCATGTGTGCGTTTGACGCGCTGGCGATCGCGCCGGTCTTCGGCAAGCACGTCGAGACCTGGACGCGCTGCCCGGTCACCGGCCAGGAGATTTACATCGAGCAGCAGGGGAACACCGTTGTTACCGCCAGACCCGGCGCTGATATTCAGATCGGCGTTGCGTTCCGCGATCCGAAGCAGGTGGCCGCGCGCAACCTGTGCTCCGGGATGATTGCGCTGTCGGACAGGCCGAGCGCGGTCGCCTGGCAGGGAGAGCATACCGACACACATGCATTCGCGCCGCTCGATGAGGCGATCGACATGGCGACACGATTCTTCCGGCCACTAATCACCGGTGAAGCGATGAACGCCGGCTGACGGGCGTGCCGGTGCTTGCGGGTCAAAGGGCACATGATTCTCAAACATGTGCCTCTTGTTCTGCCAGGTGGCTCCCGTACGCCGTGTACTCGACGAACCTTCTCAGGTCTGTGGGTTGTGTCAGCAGGACGGCTGCGGAGCAGTCACGTCACGTTTGTAGGTGCAGGGGAGGCTGCCGGCCGACGTTCAGCCGAGACGATGCGCCCCGTGTCGCTTCAGGCCCGCGCGAGCAGCGCGTTGACCTCACGTACCAGTTGGCGCAGGTTGGCGGGCTTGATGATCAGCGCGTCCGCGCCGATCTCTGATGGCAGCCTGGCGCTGTCAATGTGACCACTCAGGACGATCACGGGCATGCGGGCGCCAGTTGGCGTTGCGCGGAGTACCCGAAGCACTTCATGGCCGTTCGTGCCTGGCATGTTGAGGTCGAGGATCAGCAGGTCGATTGTGTTCCGTTCGAGGATGGCGAGTGCCTCCTGGCCGCCTGACGCCTGCCGGACGTGGAAGCGTGCGCGTTCGAGGGCTTCGACCACGACCGCTCGCACGTCGTCGTCATCGTCGACCACCAGCAGGCGGGCGTGGCCGACCTTGGTGGCGGTGACCACGTCCGGTTCCGCAGCAGCGGTGACGCCAAGACTGGAGGGAGCGCGTGGCACGAACACCGTGAACAGCGCACCGCCGCCGGCAGGGCTCGTGACCTTGATGTGGCCACCATGCTGTTCGACGATGTCTTTGGCGATGGCCAGGCCGAGCCCGGTTCCCTGGGGCGACAGGGCATTGTCGCCGCTCGCGCGTGTGTACATCTCGAAGAGTCTGTCGACGTCGGCGGCGTCGACGCCTCGCCCCTGATCCTGCACCGACACCGACACAAACGCTGCGTCCGCATCGGCACTCACGAGGACGATGGCGTCGTCGGGCGAAAATTTCACGGCATTCGATAACAGATTGACGAGCACCTGCACCAGCTGATCATGATCGCCGAACATCAGGGGCAGCGACGGCGGCACCCGCGCCTCAATGGTGACGCCCGCGGTGCGTGCGGCGTGGCTGGCGTCGAACAGAGCGTCTGCGACGAGGCGGTCCACCGCGAGCGGTTCGCGCCGTGGCGGTCGTCGCTGCTGCGCGTCCATGCGGGAGACGTCGAGGATGTCGTTGGTGATCTTGGCCAGGCGTTCGGAACTCGCCAGCGCAATCTGCAGGAGCCGGCGATCCGGAGGCTCGAGTTTCGATGGTCCGCCAGCCAGGAGCTGCAACGCGCCGTGAATCGAGAAGAGGGGCGTCCGCAGTTCGTGGCTGACCGTGGCGACAAAGTCGCTCTTGCGCCGCACGAGCTGCTCGCGTTCTTCCGCGGCCCGGCGCCGGTCCGTAACATCGCGGAGCAGCATCACAGAGGCGAAGCGACGCGATCGGTCTGAGATGACGGGGGTGACGTGGATCTCATAGACCACGTCCTGCACCGTGAGGTCGGTGATCAGTGGCACTGACGAGACACTCGAGGCGTCTGCCACTCCCGCGAGAAAGGGGAACAGCTCTTCGATGGGCCGACCCACCCATGACCGCGCAGCCGGCATCAGCCCTCGCGCAGAGGCGTTCAGGTCGACGACGCGTCGGGCATCGTCGAGGACGATGACCGCGTCGCTGAGTCCTTCGACCAGCTGATCGCGCGCCATCGGAATCACATTGAAGAGGTTCCGTCTGTAGATCGCCCAGGCCACCAGGAGCCCGGATACGGTGAAGGCGAGCGGAGTCGGGTCGAGCGAGCCTAGCGGAATGGCCCGGGTGACGTACGCGAGATTAGCGAGCCAGGGGATGAGAGAGGCCACGACCAGGGCCACGAACTGACTGCGATATCCCGGCGACCGGCGCATCGCGCGCAGCAGGTGGAACGAGCCGGCGAACAGCAGGATGTAGGTATAGATCGCAACGACAAAGAACCATGGCCCGTGCTCGTAGATGGCCCCGCCATCGGGCGCCGGTGACACGTTCGGCCACAGTAGCGGGCTGTAGCCGAACACGACGACGAGCGTGAGGATGGGGATGATCCACAGAGCGATCGCGGCACGGCTCCGGTGGATCCAGGCTGCGCCGGCATACTCCGCCGCGAAGGTGAGCCACAGCGGCCCGACGCTGACGATGCCGAAATACGAGGCTTTCGCCCAGATCAACTTCCCGGCCAGCGTGGGGGTGAGGTCGTCGAAGGCGCCGGTGAGACACCACACGGCGATGGCGGTGAGGAGCCAGACAAACGACGTCCGCCCCGCCGTCGTCCTGCGACCGGCGCTGAGCGCCACGCGCAGCGCGATCAGCGTGGCGATGAAGAGAACGGCCGGAGCAAGGGTGAGCTCGGACAGGCTC
>CANJYC010000131.1 GCA_947478985.1 Acidobacteriota bacterium
CGAGCGCGTTCATCGAGGCGGCCATCATCGATCGTCCCGTAATGACCATTTACTTCGATGAGGTCCGTCAGGAACATGAAGGCTCGCTGCACTTTCAGCACCTGCTGACGTTCGCTGGCGGTCTGATCACGCCGGCTGCATCGCTCGACGAACACGAGAGGCAGCTCGCGCTGATGCTCGAAGGCCCGCCGCCGGCGATCCTGGAACGCCAGCAGCGTTTCGTGCAGGCGTTCGTGCGTCCGCACGGACTCGCGGTCGCCGCGACCGGCGTGATGGCCGACGCGCTCGAAGAGATCGGTGCCGCACCGCCACTCCCGCCACGCCAGGGTGGATCCATGGCCGGGAGGTGGGGTCTGCGCGGCGTGGTCGCGCTGTCCCGCCATCCGCGAAGACGCCTATGGTTGCTCGACGCGCGGGAGGCGGACGCCGCAGGGCGCATCCAGGAGAAGCTTCGCGCCAGGGAGGACGCGCTTGCGCGCAAGAAGCAGCAGCGCGACGAGAAGGCGCGCCGCGTCGCGCAGCGCGAATCCGCCAGCTGACCCTGAACACATCGGGTCCGCTGTTTGCGCCTGGGAGCTCGACGGCTGTGCAGCCCGTTACGGCGTCGTACCCGGCTGAGCCTGATCCGGCTCGACGAGGAGGAGACGCATCGTCAAGTCGCTGGCGCGCAGCACCGCTCGCTGGCCCGGGTCGGAGCCTTCGTACTGGTACGGGAGGAACTGGAGCGGATGCCGTGCCTCGGCCAGGACCGTGTAGTGCGGAGGCCACTGCACCACCGGAGGACTGGGATAGAAACGTTCCGCATTCACCCACAGGGAACTGCGCACAGGTCGACCCGGTTCATACGGCGGGAGGTCCTTCACGAGCGGACCAAACGTCTGATGGAACTCGTTCGGGAACGCCTGGACGAGGGGCGCTCGAAAGTTCACCGCAACCTGAAGGACAAGCGCAGCCGCAGCGGCCACGACCACGCCTGATCGCATCCAGGACGGCCGGCGCATGCGAACGAGCTCATGCGCGGCAATCACGCAGAGAAACGGCACCAGTTGCCGGGCCAGCCTGCCGTAGACGACGAAGCGCTCCAGCACGACTGAGCAGACGAAGAGGGCGCCATAGATGACGAATACGGCCAGCAGACAGGCCTTCGCCAGATCCGACACCTGACCTTTTCGCAGCCTCCACACGCACGTGCCCAGCGCGGCAAGCCAGAGCAGCAACACGCCATGTTCGGCGTGCCAGAAATACTCGAACGGCAGGCTCCAGCCTTCGGAGAACGCTCCCTGATTAATCGTTCCCGAGTGTTGTGTGAATGCTGCGAGGAGACTTCGACCGTTAATCGCGCTGAAGAGCCAGGCGATCGTGGCGATGAAGACGGCCGCCCCCACCGCGGCCGCGGCAAGCCGGCGCGCGACATCGCGCCATGACTCTGGGGCGTACGTCGCGTGAAGCAGAACAACGGCTCCGGCCAAGGTCCAATAGCCGAGGTACATCATGAAGGCGCAGGCCGCGAAGAATCCGCAGGCAAGGGAATGCGCGATGCGAGGCCTTGGCCTGATGCCGGCCACGAGTGCCAGCAGCGCGCACATCATGGAGAGGTCGTACGGGAGCCAGTGTCGCGCGTAGTAGAAAAACGTCGAGGAGGTCGCCAGCAGCGCGGTGGCAGCGAGTGACTCCTCGTCCGAGGCGCCACTCTGGCGCATGACGAGCCAGAGCAGCCAGATGCTGACAACCGAGACCATCCCGAAGTACACCTGGGCTGTTCCGTCCTCCGCGTCGCCCTTCACCGTGAGGTCGAAATCATGGAGGTAGTAAGCGATGACGTCGGGAATCACCCATGCGAGCCCGAAGACGAAGTGATCGCCAGGGTCCCTCAGCGTCACGACTGCGTCGTGCCACCGTCCTTCTGACGCAGCATCGGAAAAGCCCTGGAACTTCCCTTCGTCCCACCAGAAGAGCTGTCCTCCCGACTCGACAATGAACAGCCGCACCGCGATGGAAAAAGCGAGGATGGAGTAGAGGAGCGTACGTCGTACGCGGAGAGTCATCTCACTCTCAACGGAAACAGGGCCAGCCGGTGGCAGGGTCCTGCGCGCGTGACGCGAGCGTCCGGCTGATGAGCACTTCAACCACGGCGCTTCCGCTCTCCGATCGGTAGGTTACGAGCGATCGGTATTGCCCGTCGATGAATCCGGCGAGCTCGGGATACGCGCTCCAGACCCGTTCCTTGTAGTTCGGCTCGACGACGACGAACGGGACGACCTGCGCCTCGACGCGCTCCTGAAGTTGCCGGCGGGCGTCCGGCTGATCAACGTAACCTTTCAGGATGGTGTATCGGCCACCCGCGAACGGCCGTCCTGCGTACACGGCGACTTCGGGGCTGAAGCCCGGCAGCAGCAGGTGATGCTCTGTGGTCGTGCAACGATCGACGTATTCGAAGAACGGAATGAGCGGCGTGATCAAGCGCGACGGCATCTGACGCTCGTTGAATCGTTCGTGAAGCTCCGCGCTTCGCTCCGCAAATCGCTCCGGCATGCGGCGCAGGCCACCGAACAGGCCCGCACGGTTGAACTGCTCCACAGTGCGGCCGACGGTCGTGACCGCCACCCCGCAGACGATCGCGACCGCGAGCGCGGCGGTTCGCAGCATCGCCCGTCGCCCCGGTGAGGCCGCACGCGAAATCTCCCCGACCAGCCAGGCGAACAGCAGCACAGCCGGCACGATGGCGTTGGCCAGTCGCGTTGCCAGTTCGTCGCGAAGAAAAGCGCGATCAACGAGTATCGCCATGACGATGATCGGCGCAATGCGGGCGAAAACCGTCCATCGGTCCCGGCCTCGAGTCGTGACCCAGACGAGGGCCGCACTGACAGGCAGCAGGTAGAACAGGAAGAAGAGAAACGCCTCGCAGTTCTTCGCAAGGCTCAGGGTCTGGCCAAACGGCGGCAGGACCAGGTGGTTGTCCGCCGCCTCGGCCGCACTGAAGGCGATGCCTTGTGCGAAGTATCGAGCCAGACCGCCGTTCAGCGAGACATACGTGAGGTAGGGCACGGCAGCGACAAACATGAGCAGCGCAAGGCTGGCTACGCGTCTCCCGACTTCACGCGTAGAAGTTGGTGCTCCGGATCCGGTCGCCGCCGCGAGAGCCGCCACGATTCCGATGAACAGGCCATGATCGTGTCGGAACAGGAACGCGACCTGCACGAACAGTGCGAGTGCGAGCATTCGCACCCACGAGGTAGGCCTTTCCTGGTACCACCAGATCAGCAGCGGGGCCGCCGCGTAGAGCAGGATGGCGGGGTAGGCGTATCCCCTCGGGAAGATCGCCACCTCGAACAGTGCTGCGATGATCCCGATGACCAGCGATCCCGACAGCCGTCTCGCCGCAATCACCGTTAATCCGGCCGCCAGCCCGAGCGCCGCCGCCGTGAGCACGGCTTCCGCGAACAGATTCCGTCCGAACAGGAGCTGCGCGGCGGCGGATGCCGCGTAGGCCATTGGCAGCCCAGGGTCGAAGAAGTCGCGCGTCGGCCACTCGCCGAACAGCATCTGCTGTGCACCGGCCAGGCCGATGTATTCGTCGTTGGAAAAGCTTACGAGAGCGAGGAAGCGAAAGGAGGCCGTCAGGGCAAGGATGACCACGCCCGCGACCAGCGTCGCGGTGCTCAGGGGTATCCCCCACGATCGGCGTGTGACAGTGACTTCGGTCAGGGATTCTCCTCCGGCACGTGCGATTGTGTCTGCCCGCCGCCGCAGAGATTATCTTCGGCAGGATCAGCGCTTACAAGCGGCGGTATCTGCAGAATTGCTGTGTACGTGGCGTAGTCGTCCGGCACGGTGTCGTTCAGAGGTTCCGCCGTGCATCCCCGGTTGGTGTCAAGATAGGACCATGATCGCCGACCCCGGAAAGCTCCTCGGCCTGCTGTTTCGCAGTCACCCATGGCACGGCGTGCCGATTGGCGCGCGCGCGCCGGAAGTGGTGACCTGCTTTATCGAAATCGTGCCGACCGATCGCGTGAAGTATGAGATCGACAAGCCGACCGGCTACCTCAAGGTGGATCGGCCGCAGTTGTATTCCAACATCTGCCCGGCGCCGTATGGATTCCTGCCGCAGACGTATTGCGGCGCTCGTGTTGGTGCGTTATCAGCGGAACGGACTCAGCGAAGCGGCTTGACGGGTGATGGCGACCCGCTCGATGTCTGCGTGCTGACCCAGACGCCAATCACGCACAGCGACATCCTGCTTCAGGCGCGTCCCATCGGCGGGCTCCGCATGCTCGACGGGAATGAGGCCGACGACAAGATCATCGCCGTGCTCGAGGGCGATGGTCTCTACGGCGGCTGGACCGACCTGGATTTCATCCCGAAAGCGGTCGTGAACCGGCTGGTGCACTACTTCGAAACCTACAAGACGGCGCCGGGCGCGACGACCAAGCCGATCGAGATCACGCACGTCTTCGGGCGCGAGGAAGCGCACCTGGTGATTGGGCGCGCGCAGGAAGACTACACGGAGAAGTTCGGCGCGCTCCAGAAGCAGCTCGCCGACGCGCTGGCTTAGGAAGCCGAGACTCCCCTCACGATTGACACGTTGCAGGGTTTACGGCGCCGTCTGGGCGGCGGTCGACAGAATGTCCTGCAGTGCGATGAAGTCCGCCGGCTTGACCAGGTGGTGATTGAATCCGGCGGCCTCTGAACGCTGCTTGTCGGTCTCCTGGCCGTACCCGGTCAGGGCGACCAGCACGACATGGCTGAAATCCGGTTGCTGCCGCAGCCGCCTGGCGACCTCATATCCGTCGATGCCCGGCAGGCCGATGTCCAACAGCACGATGTCTGGTCGAAAGTCGAGGGCCGTTGTCAGTGCCGTCAGGCCATCGTATGCGGTTCGAACATCATGCCCCGACGTTTCGAGCAGCAGCCCCAGTGACTGGGCCGCATCCGTGTTGTCATCGACGACCAGCACCCGCAGGGGTGGTGCCGCATCGACGGCGGCCGGCAGCCGCGACGGGGGCTGCGCGGCGAGCGTCGTCATCAGCGGCAGGCGCACCACGAACTCGCTTCCCTGACCGAGGACACTGGTCACGTCGACGTGTCCCCCGTGCATCTCCGCCAGGCGCTGCACCAGACACAGACCGATGCCCAGACCGCCCTGTGCGCGGTCGAGCGAACGATCGCCCTGCGTGAAGAGGTCAAAGATGTGCGGCAGGAGTCCAGGGGCGATGCCGATGCCTGTATCCTTCACCCGGAGCACGGCCTCGTCGTTCTCCTGCCGAACGGTCAGCGCGATGTGTCCACTATCCGGCGAGTAATTGGCGGCATTGGTAAGCAGGTTGACGATCACCTGCTCGAGGCGCGCCGCGTCAGCGTCGAGCCAGATCGGTTGCGGTGCCAGCGACACGGTGACGACGTGCTTGTGGGCATCCATGAGCGGGCGGGTGGTCTCCAGCGCCCGTTCCACAAGGCCGTTGAGTCCAATCCGTTCAAGGCGCAGGTGAATCTTGCCGGTGGTGATACGCGAGACGTCCAGCAGGTCGTCCACCAGTCGAATCAACAGCCCCACCTGGCGTTTGATGACGGTCCGGGCCCGCTGCTGCACTGTGCCTTCATTACTCTGGAGGCCCAGAAGGTGCACGGCATTGATGATCGGGGCGAGCGGATTGCGGAGTTCGTGGCTGAGCATCGCCAGGAACTCGTCCTTGCGGCGGTGCAGATCCTCCAGCGCTGCCGCCTGTTCCTGGGTGCGCTGCTCCAGCTGGCTTCGCACGGTGATGTCGCGAATGTTGCACTGAATGACCTTGTGGCGGTCCTCCCTATACGCGTTGGCGACCACTTCCACCTCGACCCGCCCGCCCGCGCTTGTCGCGAGCGGCAGGTGCTCGTAACGGATATAGCCCGTGTCCTGAAGCGTTCGCACGGCGGCCTCGTTGGCCGCC
>CANJYC010000132.1 GCA_947478985.1 Acidobacteriota bacterium
GGCTATTCAGTCAACATGCACCCGATGGGCTTTGCGGCCTGGTTCGGCCTGCTGGCAACGGCGCTGAACCTGTTTCCGATCGGGCAACTCGACGGCGGGCACATCGCCTACGCGGTGCTGGGACGCAGAAGCACCCTTGTGACGCTCACCGCCGTGGTGTGCCTCGTCGGGCTCAGTTTTGTGTCGTCGTCGTGGATTGTCTGGACGGTGCTGACGGTGGGGATGCTGCTGGCGTTTGGCCCGCGCCACCCGCGGACCTACGACGAAGAGGTGCCGCTCGACACGGCACGCCTGTGGCTGGCGGCGTTTGCGGCGCTGATGTTCGTGCTCTGCTTCACGCCTGCGCCGATATCACCCTTCCAACTGATGCAGCCATAAACGCTGTCACCGTGCCGGCGCGCGTCATTGAAGATGAGCCTGGCGTCTACTTACGCTGACACCAGATGGGTGAAGTGAGTGCGTTGAAGCTGTTGGGAGAGACCTAGTGGGTCAGCTCCTGGCGGACGAGGCCCGGGCGCATCCGTTCGATCTGTTCCATCAGGGCAAATACCGCTTCATGGAGCGCAGCCGGTGGATAGCCTTGCCGGCGCCGTCCCGCGTCGTGAATCAGAAGCGACACGACGTCAACGCTCCGATGGACGGTCTCGAGCAGTTCGGGCTCGGCGAAGAGACTGTCTGGCGGCTGCAACAGTAGTGATTCGGCCGCATCCGTCAGACGCTGGGCGATTGAGATTCCCAGTTCACTGGACGTGCGTCGGTTCTGCGCGAGCTGATCTCGAATGTCTTGAATATCCACAAGCCCCCCGATGACGGGATGCCATAGCCGGCTCCCGCTGCAACGGAACAATCGTCATTACGCGCGACGTCTTGAATACGAACGCTCAGCCCCGGCGGACCACGATGGAGATGCGACGGTTGCCGGGATCGAGCGGATCCTCCGGTTGGCGCAACCGCGTATCCGCGAATCCACGTACCCCTTCAATCTGATGCTCACCGAGCCCTGCCTGCTGCATCACGCGGCGCGCCGCGTTCGCACGGTCAGCAGAGAGCTCCCAGTTGGTGTACGTCCCGCCTCGGGCCGAATACGGGCGGCTGTCGGTGTGCCCTTCAACGGCGACCCGGTTGGGCAACGTCTTGAGCTGTTCCGCGATCACATCCAGCAGCACCACGGTCTGCGGCTTGAGTTGCGCACTGCCGCTGGCGAAGAAGCCATCGTTCGGCGCCTCGCGGAGTTCGATGCGAAGCCCTTCATCGGTCACCGTGATGTCGACCTGCTTCTTGAGTTCCTCGAAATCCGGCAGCGACGCCAGCGTGCGCCGCAGCTCCTTGGCCGCCTCTTCAAGCGCAGCCGTGGCCTGCTGGGTGGACGGCTGCAGCGGCGCGCCGCCTCCGCTCATCCCACTCTCGGCACCCGGAAGTACGCCGCGCCCTCCCTCGGCAAATGCTGTCGGCTCCTGGAAGTAGCCGGCGATGCCGGACTTCACCTCGGCGCTCTGACCGACAATCCACATCACGAGGAAGAAGGCCATCATCGCGGTCACGAAGTCGGCATAGGCCACCTTCCAGGCGCCGCCATGGTGGCCATGTTTGCCGTGCGACTTCTTCTTGACGATGATGACGGGCTGGTGACCGCCGCCTGATTTCCCGCTCATGCGGCCACAGCTTCCTTCGCCGTCGTCGTTGCGGCGCGACAGAACTTCTCGGTTTCCTCGAACGTGGGCCGCACGCTATGCGGCAGCACACGCCGCGCGAACTCGACAGCGATGGCCGGTGGGTTCCCCTTGTAGATCGCCAGCAACCCGGCCTTGATGCAGAGGCAGTAATAGCCCTCATCGGCCACGCGCGCCTCCATGGCACCCGCGAGCGGCTGCACGAACCCGTACGAGATCAGAATGCCGAGGAACGTGCCCACCAGCGCCGCGCCCACGTGATGGCCGATCTCGGCCGGTGGCGCGTCGATGTGTCCCATCGTGATGACGATACCGAGCACGGCGGCGACGATGCCGAGACCGGGTAGCGCATCGCCGATCTTCGTCAGCGCGGCGGCCGGACGCAGCGCCTCCTCGTGATGTGCGGCCATGTCCTCGTCCATCAGCGCCTCGAGGTCGTGCGCGGCGATGCCGCCGACGATGATCACCTTGACGGAATCCGCCAGGAAATCCAGCGCCTCGTGGCGCGCCATGAATTTCGGATACTTCTTGAGCAGCGTGCTCTCGCCCGGGTTCTCGAAATGCGGCTCGAGCGACATCACGCCGGACTGCTGGACCTGCTTGAAGATCTGATAGAGCATCGCGAGCAGATCGTTGTATTCCGCCTTGGTGGTGCCGGCGCCGAGCAGCCCCTTGACCTGTGCCACGACCCCCTGCAGTACGGCCGGCGATGTGCTCACGAGCAGACTGCCGAGGGCGGCGCCGCAGATCGTCACGTACTCAGACGGCTGGACGAGCACGAGCAGGACTCCGCCGGCCATGAGATATCCGCCCATGACCGCGCCGCACACGACGAGCATTCCGACGATTACGAGCACCGCACCGCCTCCACCATTTCCATCCAGAACCGGACGACATCAGGGTCCAGGTGCGACCCGGACGATCGAATCAACTCAGCGCTCGCGGCATCGTGTGACACGGGGTCGCAGTAGGGGCGCTGCACCGTCATGGCGTCGTAGACGTCGGCCACGGCGATGATGCGTGAGCCCAGAGGAATATCTGGGCCGGCGGTCCCGGCCGGATAGCCTGAGCCGTCGTAGCGCTCGTGCGTGGCACCGACAATGGGCGCGATCGCGGCCAGCGTTGGAATCTCCGCGAGCACCTCGGCGCCGACCGAGACGTGTAGGCGCAGGCCCGCAATTTCCTCGTCGTTGAGCGGCGCAGTCTGTGCCAGCAGCCTGGGAGGTATCGCGATCTTCCCGATGTCGTGCAGCAGAGCCGCGGCCCGCACGCTGTGGATTTCAATCGGGGCCAGCCGCATCGACCGCGCAAGGGCGGCCGCCGATCGGGCCACGCGATTCACATGGTCGTAGGTGTCCGGCGAACGCGACTCGAGCAGCGCCAGCAGCACGGACTGGGCGACGTCGGGGTCGACCCGCGCGATGGTGGCGCGGAGTTGCTCCTTGCCCTGCTCCACTTCCTGCTGCAGCCGCGACTCGCGCTGGACCGCCGTCGCCAGCGCGGCCCGCCATCCGGCGGCCCGCTTCACGGCTTCGACGATGCTGTTTTGGGACGAGGGCCACGGGAGGCAGTCCACCGCACCGAGCCTGTTCGCGGTGGTGGCCACGTCGAGGTTCGGCGTGGCCGACATCACCACGACGCCAACCGGCGTCGGCTGCGTCCGGAGCGACCGGACCACCCACATGCCGCCATCATCGGGCACGCTCACCCCGACAACGGCCACGTCGGGTTGATGGCGCCTGACCTCGGCTAACGCCTCGCCGGTCCCGGTGCTGGAACAGGCAAATCCGGCTCCTTCGAGCCAGCCAGCCATCTGGTCCCGCACACCACTATCGTTGTCTGCGATGAGAATTCTTGATGCCACTCTGGGGGAGAAATCGGCACCCCTGTGCAGAACCTTGAACCGCTCTCGACATGGCATACGGTTGGCACCGGAACCTGCCAATGCCGCAGATACTTGTGAACGCCACGCCTCAGGATTTTGATATTTCCCCGGAAACATGGGGAGATCTGCTTCATACCCTGGACGAACGTGCCGCCCGGCAGGGCGTCATACTGTCGGCCGCCCGATTCGATGGTGTCGAAGAACCGTCATTCCGCGACCCCTCGGCCATCGCCCGCCCCCTTCGGGCAGTAGCCCGAGTGGAGGTCGAAACGGCCGCGCCGACCGCTCTGCTGCGTGACTGCCTCCTCGAAGCCATCCCGTCGCTGCTACAGACCGCCGGCAGCGCGCTGCGCCTCGCAACCATTTACCGGGGACACGATTTGACCCCCGGCCATGAGGGGCTGGCCGTGCTGGCCGGCGAACTGGGTTCGATCGCGCTGCTCGCGAACATGCTCGATGGCCCGCTCGCTGTCGACCTCAATTCCTGGTCCATTGACGGGGTGACTGCCGCGCGGCATCTGCAGCAGCTTGGTGGGACGCTCGACTCGCTCGTTGCTGCTCAGGAGGCTGCGGACTGGGTGACGGTCGCGGACATTCTCGAATACGACCTCGATCCGGCGATTCGGCGACTGGCCGCCCTGCTTACGCAACTGGCCGGTCAGCTGCAGTAAGTCCCGCGGGTTTCCGGCTGCCGGGAGGACTCTGCGGTTTGCGAGGGCTGTTACCACCACGACCGCGCGGTGCCGGATCAGGCAGCGCGTCTGCGCCCCACCGCCGCCGCGAGTACGTCCGCCTGGCCTATCACGTCCCGCATCGCCCGTTCCACGCGGTCCCGGATCATGCGGGCATCGGCGCGGTCGATCCCGGTTCGCCAGACACGCGCCAGTTCAGCGGCGCACAGGCACTCCTGGACCAGGATTCTGAGGCGGACGTCCTGTCGCCACCCCATCAACTCGTCCGCGGCCGCATCGAGCGCGGCCATCGAGGACCGAGCCTCCGACGTCCGCGTTTCTTCGGCCACGGCAAGAAGGCGCCGCGCCCTCCCAAGAAGCGGTGCCAGCTCCTCGAGACCGGTGCGAGCCTGTTGTTCCCGCTCATCTCTGCTGGTAGCGCTCCACCGGCTGATTTCAAGGGGACCGCTCAGCTTCTTCCCTGCAACTTCTCCAATGGCGGCGCCGACCCACCCACGCTTGGGCGCGTGCTCCGCGCAGCAGTCGAGGGCCGTAAAGGGCGCGATTCTCGCCAGCAGCTCGAGCAGCGCCCGGAGGGAGACGGCGTCGGCCACCTCGGCATCCACGCCGAGCAGGGCTACGCGCGCAGCCTTCGCCTCGATCGCAATGGCCACCGCCGTCGCCTGCCACAGCCCCCAGGACGGCAGCGGCGCCGGCACGAAGAGCTGATCCTGCGGCACGCTGGATAGCCAGATAGATGACGTTCGCCAGTCGGCCGCGACAAGTGGCAGCGCTGACGAGGCGCGCCCGGTGCCGTGTGCCCCCTCG
This sequence comes from Acidobacteriota bacterium, assembly GCA_947478985.1. Taxonomy (GTDB): domain Bacteria; phylum Acidobacteriota; class Vicinamibacteria; order Vicinamibacterales; family UBA2999; genus CANJYC01. Next base: position 5,055 of record CANJYC010000132.1, read on the forward strand.
TGTTCCGCAACGATGAGGTCTGGTCGAAGACCGTGCGCCCCCAGCCGCGCTGCTCCACCCGCCGAGGTGAAGATCCGCACGTGCTGCCGCACTCTGACGAGTTCATCGAGCTGCGCTGAGAGCGACTCATCCGTGCCCACGACAACGACCGTGGTGCCGGGATCGAGGTGCACGCGGCCCGAAGCGGTGGCTGGATGTGACAGACGGTGGAAGGACGGGTCGAGCGTCGCACCCGTGAAGCCGCCGAAGTGCGATCGGTACACGTCCCAGACGGCTGCCGTGGCCGGGTGCGGTCCGGCGGCGCGCACGACGTCTTCCGGCGCAAGATAGCGATCGGAGCCGATCAGGCGAAAAAGCTCCGGGAGCATCGACCTAGCGCAGCCGGTCCGTCACAAAGCGCTCCACAAGCCCTGCCGCCAGCACGGCAAACATGGCCGCATCCCACTGCCTGATGCCCGCCGTGGAGTGCTGCAGTACGTAGGCGAGAAATTCGCCGCGGTCGAATTCCCTTGGCAGGGCTTCGCCGGCGATGATGGCCACGCTCGCCGGATTGAGCGAGAGCACGAAGCGATAGACGTTCACGTGCTCGTCAGGGCGCTCGTTCATCTGGGGAATGATCACCTGATCGAATCCGCCGGCGCGCAAATCACCGAGCTGCCACGGCGGGACGCTCGTGAGGCCGAAGCGACGCCCCGGAATCTCAATCACGCGATCGACGCCGGCCGCGCGCAGTTCATGGTGATGTCCCCGGTGGCTCAGCGCTACGACTTCTGCCTCCGGGTTGCGCCGGCGCGCCACCACCACGGCGGTGAGGAACTGCGCCAGCCGGCAGGAAC
>CANJYC010000133.1 GCA_947478985.1 Acidobacteriota bacterium
GATATCAACTCCGTGCAGGAAGGGGCCGAACTTCGCGAATTGGTGGCGAAATCGTTAGAACAGCAGGCGACGGTCATCGTGAACGATGCCGTAGCGGTGTTTCCCTTTTCCGGCGTCGCCGCCCGCGGGACCGAGTCACACACGCGCATCGGCGAGGTGATTCTGCAATTGCTCGCAGGTGCAGCCCGCGCGGGGGAACTCGATCCGCGAAGCGAACTCGTCGGCGAGCTGCGTCAGGCAGCCGAGATCGGGGACATTTCGATTAAGCAACTGTGCGGATTGGTGTATCTGGTTGAACGGGCGGCGCTGGACGAGCTGGCGCTCAACGAGTCGTTCGGTGCCACATCCGAACCCTGGCCGGCCCTTGCCCAGATCGTGCGGCGCTCCTCGTTTGACGTGCTGGCGGCATTTGCCGACCGGCTGAGCCGCGAACCAGGCCGCGATGCCCTCACTGATTCCCTGACCACGCTCCACACCCGCGCCGTAATCGTCGCGGCCACTGAGAAGGAAATTCAGCGAGCCGAGCGGTTTCTCCACCCGTTCGCGCTGATCCTGATCGACATCGACCGACTCGCCGAGATCAATGCCAACCAGGGATTTGGATCGGGCGACCGGGTGCTGGAACGGCTGGGCATCCTCATCGGTAAATATTTCCGCGAGCAGGACTGGGTTGGCCGCTACTCGGGCGACAGCTTCGCGGTACTGCTACCCGAGACGCAGCGAACGCATGCGGTGGTGCTGGCCGAACGGGTCAGAGCAACGGTGGAGGGACGGATTGCCCTGCACGACTACCGCTCGGAAGCGCAGGTGCCGGTCACGGTGTCCGTGGCGGTGGTCTTCGCTGAATCGCTCGATCGCACGATGCACGCGGAACAGCTTTTCGAGGAAGCCCAGCAGGCGATCTATCGCGCCAAGCTCGCGGGGCGCAATCGCGTGGAAGTTGTCGATATCTCGATTGTTCGCGCGACGGAGCCCCCGCCGCGCGACGTCAACCCGCTGCGGTAACGGTCACCCGCGCCGCCAGCGGGACATCAGCAGCAAACGGTCGGCGGTGGCGGATCCGCCGTTCATACCGTCTGCTGCCTACTGCCGACTAATCGTAATATTCCCGTCCAAGGTGGGTGATCAGCTCTTCGCCCTTCATGTAGCGCAGCGTGTTCTTCAGCTTCATCAGCTGGATGAACAGGTCGTGCTCCGGGTAGACCTCCGGGGCGTGCATCGGCGCCTTGTAGTAAAACGACAGCCACTCCTGGATGCCGGACATGCCGGCCCGCTTCGCCAGGTCGAGGAAGAGCGCGGAGTCGAGGACGATCGGCGCGGCCAGAATGCTGTCGCGGCAGAGGAAGTTGATCTTCAGCTGCATCGGATAACCGAGCCAGCCGACGATGTCGATGTTGTCCCAGCCCTCTTTGTTGTCGCCGCGCGGCGGGTAGTAGTTGATCCGCACGACGTGGCACAGGTCCTTGTAGAGATCCGGATACAGATGCGGCTGAAAGATGTAGTCGAGCGCTGACTTCTTGCTCTCTTCCTTCGTCTTGAAGGACTCGGGGTCGTCGAGCACCTCGCCGTCGCGATTGCCGAGAATGTTGGTCGAGTACCACCCTTTGACGCCAATCAGCCGCGCCTTCAACCCGGGCGCGATGATCGTCTTGATGAGCGTCTGCCCGGTCTTCATGTCATTGCCGGCGAGCGGCGCCTTGGTGCGCGCGGCCAGCTCCAGCATCGCGGGCACATCGGCGGTCAGGTTCGGCGCCGCATTCGCGAACGGCAGCCCCTCGTGCAGCGCCGCATAGGCGTAAATCATGCTGGACGGGATCGCGTCGTCGCTCGCCTCGAGCCCCTTCTCGAAGGCGGCGAGGCTGGCGTGCACCGCGCTCTCCTTCATGAAGACCTCGGTGCTGCCGGTCCAGACCATGACCAACCGGTCGCAGCCATGCTTCGCCTTGAACGCACGGATGTCGGCGATGACCTGCTCGGCCAGATCGCGCTTGTTCTTCCCCTTCTTCACGTTGGGGCCGCTGAGGCGCTTCACATAGCGCTGGTCGAAGACAGCCGGCATGGGCTTAATCGCTTCGAGCTCGGCCCGCACCTGCTCCAGCTGCGCTGGTTCAAGGACACCGGCGGTCTTGGCCGCGGCATAGCAGTCCTCTTCGAAGATGTCCCAGCCGCCGAAGACGAGGTCGTTGAGGTCGGCCAATGGCACGAACTCGTTGATTTTGGGGGTGCGTGCATCGGAACGCTTGCCGAGACGGACCGTGCCCATCTGGGTCAGCGACCCGATAGGAAGCGCCAGGCCTTTACGGATGGCAAACACACCGGCGATGGTCGTCGTCGCCACGGCGCCGAGTCCCACGAGGAGCACGCCGAGCTTGCCGCGTGCAGGGGCGATTTCAAGTGGTGGAGTCACAATCGGCCACTATATCATGAGGAAATTCGCATGTTTTTCCTCCGAAAGCCTAGGGTCTCGACCGAACCACTCGCGCTCACCATGAGCGGCGTCCGTATGGGAGAACGCCTCCTGGAAATCGGTGCCGACGATCCGCCGCTACTGGCGGCGCTTGCGCTGAAAGTCGGCATGAGCGGGACCGCCGTTGTTGCCGTCGATAATCCGCAGGCTGCCGCCCTCGCAACAGATGCGGCGGCACGCGCAGGAGCGCTCATTGAGCTGCGCGTCGGACCGTACGAATCGCTTGGGTCTGATGCCGCCATGTTCGACGTGGTGGTGTTGCACGGCACCGGCGGGCTGCTCCCTTCCCTCCAGGCGGACGGACGCGCCGACGCCGTGCTGCGCGCTGCGCGTCTGGCGCTCCGCCATGGTGGACGCATCGTGGTCATCGAAGCCGGTCCTCGGAACCGGCTGGGCGGGCTCCTGCCGCCGCTCCGACCGAACACCGGGCACGATTCGGCAGACGCCACCCTTGCGGCACTCGAGACCGCGGGCTTCTCGCCGGTGCGCCTCCTCTCAGAACGCGACGGCTACCGCTTCGTCGAGGGACTGAAGACCAACGGCTGACTGCGGCGGTGACGTTGCCTCGTGAAAGTCGTTATCATCGCGATGCGTGCGCACGTTGTTCATCGCTGTCGGGTTGAGTCTGCTGGGCGGAATGGGCGGGCTGATCGTCGCCTCCGGCATTCTCCTCGTCAAGGAGCCGTACCGCTCGAAGCTGGTGCCGTGGCTGGTCAGCTATGCCGTGGGCACGCTGCTCGGCGCGTCGATGTTGACGATCCTGCCGGAAACGCTCGAACACCTGCCGGCGATTCAGGTCTTTTCGACGCTGCTCGGCGGCATCCTGCTGTTCTTCGTCCTCGAAAAGCTGGTGCTCTGGCGGCACTGCCACACCCACGACTGTGAGGTGCACGACGGCAGTGTCATGCCGGTGATCGTCGGCGATGCCTTCCACAACTTCGTCGATGGTGCGGTTATCGCGGCGGCCGTGCTGACGTCGGTCCCGCTCGGCATCAGCACGGCCATCGCAGTGGCCGCTCATGAGATCCCTCAGGAACTGGGCGACTTTGCCATCCTGCTGCACGCGGGCTACTCGCGCGGACGGGCCCTGCTCCTCAATGTGCTCTCGGCGGCGGCGAGCGCGGTCGGCGCTGTGGCGGCACTCGTCGCATTCGAATTCACCCCGTCACTCCTGCCCTACTGCCTCGTGCTCGCGGCGGCCAGCTTCCTCTACGTCGCGATGGCGGACCTCATCCCGGGCCTTCATCGCGGCCGAACCGATGCGGGCTCCCTGCGGCAGATCCTTCTGATCGCCGCGGGCGTCGCCACGATGCTGATCCTCTAAAGCGCACAACCCCCGGCGGGTGTTCACTCGCCATCTGTCCTCACCGGTGGACGCCCCGGCAAAAAACCGCCGGCCTCGCCTGATTCATGCGCAGATCCGCGCCTCATGCGCTGGCACCAACTTTGATATCTCCCGAACTGTAGGAGGTTGAAAAGATGTTCACACGCATCATCACCGCCGTATTCGTGGCGCTGGCAGCCGTGACACCGGCCTGGGCAGCGCAGCCAACCAATCTCGAGCTCTACCGCAGCGTGCAAACCCAGGTGCTGCGCTACTCCCACTTCACCGTCTTCGATAGCGTGAGTGCCGGAATCAACAACGGCGTCGTGACACTGCAGGGGAAGGTCACCATGCCCTACAAGCGCACTGACCTCGAGAAGCGCGTGGCAAAGGTGGCGGGTGTCACGAAGGTGAACAACCAGATTGAGGTCCTGCCGGCCTCAAGATTTGACGATGAACTGCGGATTGGTATCGCCCGGGTTCTCTACAGCAACTCGGGCTTCCTTGGCTACGGGTCGATGGTGTCTCCCCCGATTCACATCATCGTGGATCGCGGCCACGTGACCCTTGAAGGTGTCGTCAACAACAACCTCGATCGCGCGCTGGCTCGGTCACTCGTCAGCGGCTTCCAGGTGTTCTCGTTGACGAACGGATTGAAGACGATCGCCGAAGCGAAGGCTGAGCTGGAATCGCTCTAAGGGGACACTCGCACTCACAACACCGATGCCCGCCGGGCCGCGCCTCAGCGCGGTCAGGCGGCGTCGGTGCCGCGGCCGTGCCGGGCCACCCACCAGATCACGAGGGCGAATGTGACGAGCGCTGCGAGGACCGTGCCGCCGAACAGCAGCAGCGTCGAGTAGAGAATCGACGCCGTCGCCATCTGGACCTGGATGTCCACCGAGGTCCCCTTCAGCCGCTCGGACAGCGGTTGTTCCCACTCCAGGATGTTGCCCCGCTGAACGGTCCGAGATGGCGAGTTGTGAAACGGTATCTCGCTCGGGATGTGCATCCGGAACGCCACGAGCTCGCTCCCGGTCCAGCCGACGTCGGTCACGGCTTTGGCTGCCGGTGCGCCGACGACCTGGTGGTACTCGAACACATCGTTTCGTTGTTCGAACCGGTAGGTCGACCACGCGAACAGGGGTACGCGCGACAGTTGCCGCACATCCTGCACCCTGAGGCTGACGTGTACCATCCGGCGGCCGTCGCGCCTGGCAAGGCTGACGCGCGACACCTCGACGCCGGGGCCGGCAAACAGCGCCCGGACGCGGTCCCGGTCGATACGTGCGCGCGGGCTCACGTCGAGATCCACGCCATGCAGCGCCACCAGGGCCGGCACCGACGCATTGACATTCAGCGTGGCTGAGCCGTCGAGCGCGAGGTACAGCTCTTCCTCATACTCGTATTCCTTCTTCAGGACACCGCCGGCGCACGCCGATGTCAGCGCGATGACGAGGAGCAGGAGAGCCGCGAGACGCATGAACGCCAATGATATCCTTAGAGCCTCGCCGACAAATGTCCCGCCCCATGCTCTTCCTGATCGATGGCAGTTCGCAGATGTACCGCGCCTACCATGCGTTCCGCGGGAAGGGCCTGTCGAATCAGGATGGACAGACCACACACGCGGTCTATGTCTTCGTGACGATGCTGCGGAAGCTGCTCGCCGACCATCGCCCCGAGTTCATCGCCGCCTCGTTTGACCTGTCGGGACCGACCTTTCGCGACGCCATCGTCAGCGACTACAAGGCCAATCGCGAGGCGATGCCTGATGAGCTCGTCGAACAGATCGCCTCCGTCCACGAGGCCTGCGAGGCACTCGGCGTCCCGATCATCACCGCCCCGGGATTCGAGGCCGACGACGTAATCGGCACGCTGGCCCTGCGCGCGGCGGCCGATGGGTTCGACGTCGGTGTCGTCTCGATCGACAAGGACTTCTTCCAGCTGGTGCGCGATGCCACCTCGGCATCCGGTGCCATCCGGGTCTACGACCCGCGCGAGGAC
>CANJYC010000134.1 GCA_947478985.1 Acidobacteriota bacterium
GGGGTGATCATCATGATCGCGTCAATCTTCGGCCGGGAAGCGGGCGGTCGCATGACCTATAACGCGGTGAAGGCGGCGGAAATCAGCCTCGCCAAGTCGCTGGCCCTGGAGCTGGCGCCCGCGAATATCCGCGTGAACAGCCTTTCCCCCGGGTCGATTCTGTTCGAGGGCGGTTCCTGGTGGAAGCGACAGCAGGCGAATCCGCAGGAGATTGCCCAGTTCGTGAAGCGTGAACTCCCGTTCGGGCGTTTCGGCACGCCGGAAGAGGTCGGCAACGTGGTCGCGTTTCTCGCGTCCGACCGCGCCAGCTGGGTGAGCGGCACGTCGGTCGTCGTCGACGGCTGCCAGAGCCGGGCGTTCTAGTCTCGCGGGAGTCACCGTCACCGCTCGGGCCACAGCTATTGAGGATGCCGAGTCTTTCGCCTTATGATCGCGTCCTATGCTGCCTGCCAAGCGGACGGATCCTGCCCACGACAATGCGCTGCAGACCGTTCTCGACAGACTGACCGGGGGCGTCGCCGAAAGGCCCGATGCGCCGGATGCCTGGGTCACGGCGGTCCGGAGGCTCCCTGCGCGGCCGGCGGTATTTGCGCCGTTTCCCGAGGCGATCGATGCTCGGCTGCGTGAGGCGCTGACACGACGCGGCATCGACCAGCTGTATACCCACCAGGCTCAGGCGATCGCGCACGCGCTCGCCGGCCGCCATGTCGTCGTGACCACGCCGACAGCCTCGGGCAAGACACTCTGCTACAACGCGCCAGTGCTCAGTTCGATTCTTGGCGACCCGTCGACGCGCGCGCTGTACCTGTTTCCAACCAAGGCGCTGGCGCAGGATCAACTGGCGGAACTGCACGAGCTGGCGAACGCGCTGTCTTCGCCTGGCAGTCAGGACATCGGCGTCTTCACCTACGACGGCGATACCCCGCAGGACGCGCGGCGCGCGATTCGTGGACGCGCGCATGTCGTGCTCAGCAATCCCGACATGCTGCATTCGGGCATCCTTCCGCACCACCCGCGCTGGGCAAAGCTGTTTGAGAACCTGCGCTATGTCGTCATCGACGAGCTGCACGCCTACCGCGGCGTCTTCGGCAGTCACCTGACGAACGTGCTGCGTCGCCTGCGGCGCGTCTGCCGTCACTACGGATCCAATCCGACCTTCATCTGTTCCTCGGCGACCATCGCCAACCCACGCGAGCTGGCCGAAGCGCTGGTGGAATCACCGTTCGAGCTGGTGGAGGAGAGTGGCGCACCGCGCGGGGAAAAAATCTTTCTCTTCGTGAACCCCCCGGTGGTGAACCAGCAGCTCGGCATCCGCCGCTCGTACGTGGCGGAAACGCGGCGGGTCGCAGCGGAGTTCCTGAAGCGTCAGCTCCAGGTGATCGTGTTTGCGCAGAGCCGCCTGACGACTGAGATCCTCACGACGTATCTGAAGGAGGACTTCGACGGCCCGCCGGGCACGCAGGAGCGCATTCGCGGCTACCGGGGAGGTTACCTGCCGCAGCGGCGACGGGAGATCGAGAAGGGACTGCGCGAGGGGAGCGTGCGTGCGGTCGTCTCGACCAACGCGCTGGAACTCGGCATCGACATCGGAGCGCTCGACATCTGTGTGATGGCCGGCTATCCGGGGACCATCGCCGCAACCTGGCAGCGCGCCGGGCGCGCCGGCCGCCGCAGCGCGCGGTCGGCGGCGGTGCTCGTGGCGAGCAGCGCGCCGATCGACCAGTTCGTCGTCCGTCACCCCTCGTATTTTTTCGACGCGCCGCCGGAGCACGCCCTCGTCAACCCGGACAACCTCCATATCTTTGTCGACCACGTGAAGTGCGCTGCGTTCGAGCTGCCATTCGGGACGGTCGAGACGTTCGGCCGCGTGGACGTGCAGGAAGTCCTCGGCATTCTGGCGGAGGGTGGTTTCGTGCACCGTGCCGACGGTCCGACGGCCGCCGAGGGACAGTGGCAGTGGACCAACGAGTCGTACCCGGCTGACGCGGTCAGCCTGCGATCGATCTCGTCGGACAACTTCGTCGTCGTCGATACCACCCGAGGCGCTGACGTGATCGGCGAGACGAGTTTCAACAGCGGACCGTCGACACTGCACGACAAGGCGATCTATCTGCTGGAAGGCGCACTCTATCAGGTGGAGAAGCTCGATTTCGAGGGGCGGAAGGCCTACGTGCGCCAGATCGACTGCGACTACTACACCGATGCGATCACCTACACGAAGGTGACCGTGCTGGAGACCTTTGTCGGTGGGCCGTCGGCAGACGGCGCGTGCTCGACGCGTTCGCATGGCGAAGTCCATGTTTCCTCGCGCGTGGTCGGCTTCAAGAAGATCAAATTTCACACCAACGAGAACGTCGGTTCGGGAGAGCTCGATCTCCCGGAGCAGCAGATGCACACGACCGCCTACTGGCTGACGCTGCCCCGTGCGGTGATGGCGGGGCTCCCGTATGCACCCGACGACCGGCGAGACGGTGTCGTGGGTTTGTCGTTTGCCATACGGCAGGTGGCGCAGCTGCTGCTGATGTGCGATCGGCAGGACATCGGCCTCTCGATTGGCAGCGGAGACGAAGGGGAGGAAGTTGAGCCGCGCATCTTCGTCTATGACAACTACCCCGGCGGCATCGGGTTCAGTGAGCCGCTGTTCGGCATGCACGCGGAACTGCTGTCGCGGACGCGCGAGCTGATTGCCGGCTGTGAGTGCGAGCACGGATGCCCGACGTGCGTGGGACCGGTGGGTAACACCGGTCCGCTGGCTAAGGTCGCGGCGCTGGGGATGCTCGAGGCCCTCATCGCTGGGGGTGCCCCGACTGCCGCAGTGGACGTGCCTGCACTGGGCGTCGCCGCGGGCGTCGCTGCGGAAGATGCACCGGCATGACGACGCTCGCGGATCGCCTGCGCGGCGTTGTGCGCCCGGTTTCGAGCCACCCCCCGGTCTCCGAACAGAGGCCTGACACGGCGGCTGAAATCCTCGGTGGCGACTGGCGCGACGAGGACGGTCTTCGCTATCTCGTCGTGAATCGCACGTACGCCTCAGGCTACCTCCACGGGCATGCGTCTGTGGAGGAGAGCCTCCCGCCTGCCGACGGTGTCTGGCCGACGTTACCGCTGCTTGAACCGTCCGTGCGCGACGGCCGTCTGCTGTTCCTCGACCTGGAGACGACCGGACTCGCCGGCGGCGCCGGCACCTATGCATTTCTCGTTGGGTGCGGCTGGTTTGAGGGCGCGACGTTCCGCACGCGGCAGTTCTTTCTCTCCAACTACACCGCGGAGCGGGCGCTGCTTGGAGGGGTGGCAGTGGATGCCGCGGCCGCGTCCGGCGTTGTCACCTACAACGGCAAATCGTTCGACCTTCCGCTCATCGAGACGCGCTTTGCCCTGCAGCGGATGGCGACGCCCTTTGCCGGTCTGCCGCACGTCGACATGCTGCACCCCGCACGACGTCTCTGGCGCCGCGATGATCACCTTGGGGAAGCGACCGGCTGCAGGCTGACGATGCTGGAGGAGACCCTATGCGGCCATCGTCGCGAGGGCGACGTGCCGGGATTCGAGATCCCGTCCCGCTATTTCCACTTCGTCCGCACCGGCGACCCGCGTCCACTCGAGGCCGTCCTCGAACACAATCGCCTCGACCTCCTGGCGCTGGCGCTGGTCACCGCCCGCGCGTCGCGGCTGCTTGGTGAAGGGGCGGCCGGTGTGCGCACGGCCCGCGAGGCGGTGGGCCTCGGCCGACTCTACGAGCGGGCAGGGCTGATGGTGCAGGCGGCTGAGTGCTACGAGAGGGCTGGTGACGTGCCCGGTGACGTCACGGCTCTGGCGGAAGCCCTGCGCGCGTACGCGTTGCTTCTACGTCGCGGCCGGCGTTACGACGCCGCAGCGGACGCGTGGAGCCGGTTGCTGGAACTCCCGCAGTGTCCTCCAATCATGGCGCGCGAAGCCTCGGAGGCATTGGCGGTGCACCATGAGCACCGCGCGCGAGATTTGGAGCAGGCGCGTCGTTTTGCCGTGCAGTCGCTCCAGTTTGAGATCAGCGAGGGGCGCCAGGCGGCGATCCGGCATCGGTTGGCGCGGATCGACCGGAAGATCGGCGAGCCTCTCTCGTCTCTCTATTGAATCGGTTTCCTTCCACGGCATCAGCCCTGACGCCAGCGGAGCAGTCGCCGTTCCAGCCATTCAGCCAGGGCGAAGAGCACCAGCACGAACGCCATGATGATCACGATCAGCGCGATCGTCAGCCCGGCGTTGTATGAGCTCTGGGCGAACTGGAGCAGGTAGCCAAGGCCGCGGCTGGAGGCAACGAATTCCCCGACGACCGCCCCTGTGAAGGCGAAGCCGACGGCGACTTTCAATGTGCCCATCACCCAGGCGGTGACCGACGGCACATAGACTTCGCGCACCAGATGCCGCCGTTCGCCACCAAGTGTGAGGACCCGTTCGACCAGGCGTCGATCCACCTCCTTGATACCGTTATAGACCGCGAAAAAGATCAGCACCGCCACCAGGACGAGTGCCAGCGCCACCTTGGACGACAGGCCGATGCCAAGCCAGATGACGAACAACGGTGCCAGGATCACGCGGGGAACGGCATTGAGGAGGATCATGACCGGCTCGAGCAGGTCCGCCACCAGGGGTGACAGCGCGGCGGCGAATCCCAGCATGACGCCGACGAGCAGTCCGCCCGCAAGGCCCGCGAAAGCCGCCGTGCACGTTGCGGCGAGGTGCGTCCAGATGGCGCCATCGGCAAACAGCGAGATGAGGACCGCACCGACGGTCGATGGCGGCGGCAGATAGAACGGATCCAGCCACCCGACCCGGGAGAGCGATTCCCAGGCCATCAGGAGCAGGCCGATGGCCAGACCTCGCCGTACCCGCAGGCGCTTCACGAGAGTTCGCTCCAGAGCAGGCGCAAGAGCGGTCCAAACCTTGGGTCCCCGCGTGAGTCGAGCACGTGGCGTGGGCGCGCGATCTCAATTGCGTGTTTGGACCGGATGGTGGCTCGCGGCCCCTGCGAGAGGACATAGACGACGTCGGACAGGCTGATCGCCTCCTCCAGGTCATGGGTGATGAGCAACACGGTCAGATGCTCCCGTTCCACCCACTCCAGGAGTTCTTCCGTGATGCGCATCCGCACGATCGCGTCGAGCGACGAGAACGGCTCGTCCATCAGGAGCAGCTTCGGCTGGAGCGCGAGCACCTGCGCGATGGCCACGCGCTTCCGCTGGCCGCCTGACAACTGCCGCGGGTAGCGATTGCCGAAGCGCTCAAGGCCGAGCCGTGCGAGCCAGCGCGCGGCCGTGTCCTCGGCAGCACCTCGTGTGACGCCTCGAATGCGAAGCCCGAGGGCGACATTCTCGAGCGTGGTCCGCCAGGGCAGCAGCGCGTCGTCCTGAAAGAGGTAGCCGATCTCGTGGGCGGCAATGTCGATGTCGACCGTGCCATGCTGCGGCCGCGTCAACCCGGTGATGGCGCGCAGAACGCTTGTCTTGCCCGATCCCGATGGGCCAATCAGGCTGACGAACTCGCCGGCCTCCACGTCGAGATCGCACCCGCTGAGGACGGGCTCACCGCCGTAGCCCATGACCAGGCCGCGGATGTGAAGCACCTAGCCTCTGAGCGCCGCGCTATCGAGCAGGACGTCCAAGTCCACCCGCCCCCGAGTGAGCAGGCCGGCGACCTCCTGGGAACGCACCACACGCTCAGCCGCATCGCGGTCGACCGTGACGCTCTCGGGATACAGGGAGAGACGGTAGCGCTCGATGATTCGTTCGAACTGCGGGATGTCAC
>CANJYC010000135.1 GCA_947478985.1 Acidobacteriota bacterium
ACGATCTTTGAGAACCTTGCGCCAGACGTTGTCGTGAGTGTCGGCGACCGCTTCGAGACGATGGCGACGGCGGTGGCGGCGGCCTACATGAACATCCCTGTCGCGCACACGATGGGCGGCGAGATCAGCGGAACGATCGACGAGAGCATCCGTCACGCTGTGACGAAGCTCGCCCACCTGCATTTTCCGGCGAATGCGAAGGCAGCAGAGCGAATCCTCAAGATGGGCGAGGATCCCGCGAGTGTCCACGTAGTCGGTTGTCCGCGCGTCGATCTCGTCTCCGAGATCATGCACGGGCAGACCGGGCTCGGCGTTGCCGACTGGCTTGAGCGCGAGGGCGCCGGCGCCCCGATCACGCTGGACCAGCCGTTCCTGCTGGTCAGTCAGCATCCGGTGACGACCGAATACGGGGACGGGGAGCGGCAGATCAACGAGACGCTCGCGGCCCTCGACGAGTTGCGGATGCCGACGATCATGCTCTGGCCGAATGCTGACGCCGGTTCCGATGACATCGCACGCGGCATGCGGAAATTCCGGGAGTCCCGCCGTCCCGACTACATCCGCTTCTACAAGAATTTTCCAATCGATACCTACGTGCGGCTCATGGCGAGCTGCGCGTGTGCCATCGGCAATTCCAGCGCACCACTGCGTGAGGGGGCCTTCATCGGCGTGCCCACGGTGAACATCGGCAGCCGACAGCAGGGGCGTGATCGCGGTGCCAATGTCATGGACGCCGGGAACAGCCGCGCGGAGATCGTGGCGGCCGTGAGGCGTCAGATCGCGCATGGTCGCTATCCGTCGGATCACCTGTACGGTGACGGTGGCGCAGGGCCGCGGATTGCGGCTGTGCTGGCCAGTGCGCCGCTGCGCGTGCAGAAGCGATTGCAGTACTGATGCGAGTGCTCGCCGTCATCCCGGCGCGTGGCGGATCGAAGGGGATCCCGGGGAAGAACCTCGTCCCCCTCGGGGGGCGGCCGCTGCTTGCCTACACGGCCGCTGCGGCGCAGGCCAGCCGGACACTGACGCGCGTGATCGTGAGCACCGACGACGCGGCGATTGCCGCGGGTGCGCGCCTGCTCGGGCTGGACGTGCCGTTCCTGCGCCCTGCGCCGCTTGCGGCGGACGACACGCCGATGCTGCCTGTGTTGCAGCATGCCGTGGCGGCCATGCAGGCGGCTGGATTCGAGCCGGACGTCGTCGTTCTGCTCCAGCCAACGTCGCCGCTCCGCCGGGGCGAGCACATCGATGGAGCCGTCGCACTGCTGGAGCAGACCGGCGCGGATTCGGTCGTCTCGGTGGTCGAGGTGCCGCATCAGTTCAATCCGCAGTCAGTCCTGAAGATGGACGGCGGGCGGCTGCGGCCGTATCTCGATTCGCCCACCGTGGCTGGCCGACAACAGAAGCCGCACGTCCTGGCCCGGAATGGGCCGGCGGTGCTGGCTGTCCGCACGGCGGTCATTCTCAACGGCTCGCTCTATGGCGACGACAGCCGTCCGCTGATGATGAACGCCGAGGACTCGCTTGATGTCGACTCTGCCTGGGATCTCGCCCTCGCGGAGTTGATCCTGGCATCGCGGGGTCGTGCGCCATCGGCATGAACCGCCCGTGAAGATTCTCATTTCAGCCCTGCACTTCGCGAACCTCCGCATGTTCGAGTCGGTGGTGCAGGAGCTGGCTGCTCGTGGACATGACGTCCGGCTGATCGCCGATGAGCCCGAGACGTTCGGCGGTCAGGCCCTGGTGACGCGGCTCGCCGCCGCGCATCCCACGGTCAGCTGGGGATGGGCGCCATCGGTGAAGGAGGAGCGCTGGTTTCCCTCGGCACAGAAGGTGCGCTTCGCGCTCGATTACGTCCGCTTTCTCGAGCCGCGCTACCGCGATGTGCCGAAGCTGCGTCTGCGCAATATCAGCCGGGCGCCGCGCGTCGTGCGCTGGCTGACCTCTGGGATCGGACCGGTCCTTGGCCTGCACCGTCCGGTCCGGGCCGCTCTGCAGTGGGCTGAACGCCGAATGCCGGTCAGTGCGTCGATGCGACAGTTCATCGAGGATGAGAAGCCGGACGTGGTCGTGCTCACGGCACTCACGGTGTCACGCGCTTCAGGGATGGATCAGTTGAAGGCCGCGCAGGCGCTGGGCGTGCCGGTCGTCGCAGCCATCCAGAGCTGGGATCACCTCTCAAGCAAGGCGCCGCTCCATGTCGCACCCGACAACACGCTGGTCTGGAACGAGATCCAGAAACGCGAGGCGATTGAGATGCACGGGCTCGCACCGGATACCGTCGTGGTCACCGGTGCGCAGTGCTACGACCAATGGTTTGAGCGGACACCGTCGCGGTCGCGCGAAGCGTTCTGTCAGGCGGTCGGTCTCGATCCCGCACGGCCGTTCGTGCTGTACGTGGCCTCGACCATGAGCCCCGCGCCAACGCCGCTCGAACCGCACTTTGTCAGGGAGTGGGCGCAGGCGCTGCGTGCCAGCACCGACGTCAACCTGCGCGATGTCGGCATTCTGATCCGGCCGCATCCCGAACGCGTGCGGGAATGGGACGGCGTCCGCATCGACGACATCAGCGGCGTGGCCATGCACGGGCGTACGCCAATCGATGCCGACGCCAAGGCCGACTACTTTGACTCGCTGTACTACTGCGCCGCAGTCGTCGGACTGTGCACGAGCGCGTTCATCGAGGCGGCGATCGTCGGCCGACCGGTGCTCACGCTGCTGCTGCCCGCGTATCGCATCCACCAGGACGGCATGGCGCACTTCCGCTACCTGCAGACCGTGAATGGCGGGTTGCTGCACACGGCGCCGGACCTGCCGTCGCACCTGCAGCAGCTGGCGGACGCCGTCAGTCGGCAGGGGACCGACGAGCGGGCGCAGCGATTCGTATCGGCATTCGTGCGTCCATTCGGGCGGGAAGCAGCGGCGACGCCGCGGTTTGCCGAGGCGCTCGAAGCCGTGGCTCGCCGCGGCCGCCGTGCGCCCATCGCCGCTCAAGCGCATCCGTCTCTCGGGACCCGTGTCGTGGAGCGGCTGAGCGTCGCCGGCACGCGCGGCGTGGGCGAGTGGCTGATGATGGACGAGTCCGACATCGAGCGTGTCGAGCGGAATCGGGAGACGGATGAGGCCAGGCAGCAGCGCCTCGCCGACAACGCAGCCAGGCGCGCGGCGGAGGATCGTGCGCGAGAAGACCTGCTGCGGCGGACCGAGGAAGAGCGTCTCAGAAAACAGCAGGCGCAGCTGGCCAAGCAGCGGAGTCGGGAGGAACGGCAGCTCGCCGCGCAGCGTGCCCAGGAGCAGCGCACCGTGCGCAAACGCCGCGCGCATCAGTGGCGCCAGTGGCGCTATCGGCTCGGCACCGAAGGCCCGCTGGCGATGATCAAGCGGAGTCTCCATCGCGGGCCCGGCGCATGAAGTTCCTGTTCTCGGCGCTTCACTTCGCCAACTATCGGAACTTCGAGTCCGTGGTGCGCGCGCTGTCTGCGCGGGGGCACCAGGTACACCTCACGGCGGACGAGCCGGAGACCTTCGGCGGGCAGGCGCTGGTCGAGTGCCTGGCAGCGGAGTGCCCGGGCGTGACCTGGGGCGCGATGCCGCTGGCCATCGATGAGCCCTGGTTCCCGTTCGCGCAGAAGCTTCGCTATGCACTGGATTACGTACGATTCCTGGAGCCCCGTTACGCGGACGTGCCGAAGCTGCGGTTGCGGAACATCAATCGCACGCCGCGCCTTGTCCGCTGGCTGACCGGCGGCGTCGGCCTGGCGCTCATCGGGCACCGCACGGTCGCACGGGCGATCCAGTGGCTCGAGCGGTCCATGCCGCGTAGCGCCGCCACGCGTGCGTTCCTCGAAGCGCAGGCGCCCGATGCCCTCGTCCTGACGGCGCTGACATTTTCGCGTTCGTCTGCGCTCGAGCAGCTCAAGGCCGCGCGCGGGCTCGGCATCCCTGTCGGCGCGGCCATCATGAGCTGGGATCACCTGTCGAGCAAGGCGCTGCTCCACATCGCGCCCGATATGACGCTGGTCTGGAACGAGGTGCAGCAACGCGAGGCCGTGGATCTGCATCATCTGCCGACGGCAGCGGTCGTCGTGACCGGCGCACAGTGCTACGACCACTGGTTCGAACGGGAGCCGTCGCGGTCACGCGACGAGTTCTGCCGGGAGATGGGGCTCAATCCTCAGCGGCCGTTCATTCTCTATGTCTGCTCCACGATGAGTCCCGCGCCCACGCCGCTTGAGCCGCTGTTCGTGAAGCAGTGGGTCGAAGCGCTCCGCGCGAGCGCCGACCCGGCGTTGCGGGACATCGGCGTGCTCGTGCGGCCGCACCCGGAACGGATCAAGGAGTGGGCCGAGGTCAATCTCGACGGGATCGAGAACGTGGCCGTACATGGCGGCACGCCGATTGACGTGTCGTCGAGGAACGACTACTTCGACGCCCTTGCGCACAGCCGGGCGGTTGTCGGGCTGTGCACGAGCGCGTTTCTCGAGGCGGCGATCGCCGGACGCCCGGTGCTGACGCTGCTGCTGCCGGCCTACCGGATGCATCAGGACGGGATGGCGCACTTCCGCTACCTGCTGAATGTCGCGGGAGGCCTCCTGCACACCGCACCCGATTTGGATGCGCACCTGAGGCAGCTCAGCAACGTCGTGACGGCGCCGGAGGGACGCGACGAGCGTAACCGCCGATTCCTGACCGCCTTCGTGCGCCCAGAGGGGCTGGACGCGCCGGCGACACCACGGTTTGTCGAGGCCGTCGAGCGCCTGGCGCACACGCCGCGCCATAGCGATGCGCGCTTCACCGCCGAGACGACGGCACAGCAGCTCGTTGGCCGGATGGCGGCCATGACGACGTCCGGCGTCGGACGCTGGCTCATGATGGACGCCATCGACACCGCGCGGGCCGAGAGCGAACGCGATCGCGCCGACGTGAAGGACCAGCAGCAGGCCGTGCGTACGGCCTACTTCGATCAGAAGGCTCAGCTGCGCGATGCGCAGAGTCGCGAACGCCGACAGGAGCAGCGGGCGAAGGCATGGGCCAAACTGCGCCGTGGGCTGAGCGCACGCAAGCAGATGGCACGCGTCAAAGGGGGCCTCAAGCAGTTGGCCGGATTCCGGCATCAATGACGGCTGGTCCCCGTATCGTGCTCGGGATGACGCTGTACAACAACGCGCGTCATCTCGCCGATGCGTCCGAGTCCATCCTCAGTCAGGACTACCGGGAGTTCGGGCTCGTCCTGCTCGACGATGCATCGTCGGACCAGACGGAGGAGATGTCGCACGCGCTCGCACAACGCGACCCGCGCATCCGGTATCACCGCCATGCGGCACGGCAGGGCATGGTGCCGACGTGGCGTGAGGTCGTGGGGCTCGCGGCCGAGGCGTTCCCATCCGCGGAGTACTTCGCCTGGGTCAGCGACCACGACCGCTGGCACCAGGAGTGGATGGGACAGATGGTCGCGGCGCTCGATGCCCATCCGGCCGTGGTGCTCGCTTATCCGGTGACGCAGCGGATGGACGAGGACGGCACGGTGATCGACAAGGAGCCGCGTTCGTTCCAGACCGTGGGGATGACCGATCCGATCGCGCGGTGGCACGCCTTCTGTCATCACGGGGTCGGCTCGGGTGACATGGTCTACGGCCTGATGCGGCTGCGGGCGCTGAAGGCGGCCGGGATCTTCCGTGACGTGCTGCATCCCGATCGGCTGCTCATCGCGGAGCGGACCCTCCAGGGAGAGATCCTCCAGGTGCCGGAGCCGCTCTGGTCGCGCCGGCGC
>CANJYC010000136.1 GCA_947478985.1 Acidobacteriota bacterium
CAGAGTACGACTCTCCCTTGCGATCGCGGTCGGGGCGCTCTGGTTGAGCGCGGTCGGCAGCGCACAGGCGCCGCAGGCCGGCGCCGCCGCCTCAGCTCCAGCGGCGGCCGCGCTGCCGAAAGGCAACGTCGACAGCGGCAAGACCCTGTTCGTGAAGTGGGGTTGTTATGCGTGTCACGGCTACGCCGCTCAAGGCGGGGCCGGCGCGCGCTTGTCACCCAATCCGCCGGCGCTCGCCACCTTTATCAGGCTCGTCCGACGTCCGCTGAACGCGATGCCGCCCTATACCGAGAAGGTGCTGAGCGATCAGCAGCTGGCTGACATCCACGCCTACATCCTCTCGATGCCGGCGCCGCGCGACTTCGCCTCGATCGCGCTGCTGCAGAAGAAGTAGCGGAAGAGTGCATTCATGATGACTCAGTGGCGATGAAGAGAATCATGGCGGTGGGTCTGTGCGTCGTGTGGGCGATCTCGACCGCCCTTGCCCAGACCGCCCAGCCCCGTCCGGCCTCGGACCACGTGTTTTCAGAAGCGCAGGCGAAGCGCGGTGAGGACGCCTACAGTGCCAGCTGCGGCTCCTGTCACGGCGACGATCTCGTGTCGCACGACGCGGAAGCGCCGTCGCTGACCGGCGCGCGGTTCAAGTCCCAGTGGACGGGGAAGACCCTGGCGGAGCGTTTCTCGGTGATACGCAAGACCATGCCGTCGACCAATCCAGGAGCGCTGGATGACCAGACCAGCGTCGACATCCTCGCTTACATCCTGAAGTTCAACGGCTTTCCGTCGGGAGACCAGAACCTCGCCAGTGACAGCGGCGTGCTCGAGAAGATCGTGATCGACGCCGTGCCGAAGGCCGGGGGGTAGCGTCTATTTGTTCCAGCGCGCGAACGGGTCTTCCACCGGGAGCGCGGTCATCTCCACGCGCACCGCGTCGTCGCCCGTGACGACCACGGTCGTATCGGGCGCATCGTAGCCCGCCTTCCAGATCGACAAACCAAGTTCGCCGGCCGACACGGCCACCCGGGCCAGGCCCGTGTCGTCAGTCGCTATCCGTACGAGGCCCACCCGCAGGTAGGCGTCCTGGAGCGGCGCCTGTGTTTCCTTGTCCACGACCGTGATCGAGAGGTGATGATCGGGCGGCGGGATCGTCACGGCGCTGAAGGTGGCGGAGGCGCCGGCGTGCGGCAGCTTGAGTTCCGCGGCAGAGAACGCCAGCGCCCGTGAGAAGGGCCCGAGCGCGGCAGGGGCCTGCACCTCGACCGACGCCCAGTACAGCCCTGTGGTGCCTGGCCAGGGGGTCTCACCGAGGGTGCCGCTGGCCAGCACCGTCCCGGCCTCGTCGCGGATGTCGACCGCTTTGCCCGCGAGGGCACAGCCTGCGGTGCACTTCGCGCCGACCTTCACGGTAAACGGTCTGCCGGCGACGACAGGTGAGGGGTGATCCCAGGCGGCCAGGCTGGTCGCGTGCGGCCTCGTGGCAAATGAGAAGGTGAGGGACGCCTCCGGATGACGAACGGCATTGACCTCCTGCGCAGGGACCACGAGAGCCCAGGTGAAGGTCCCGAAGTCCTCCGGCGCCGTGGCGGTGAGGCGTGCGGACGTGTCGTGCCCGCCCTCCGGCCCGAGATGTGAACCGACGAGGGTGCCGCTGAGCACGGGATGGTCGACGGCGTGGCCGCCGTCGTTCACATCGCCTTCGCGTGTGCTGCTGATGATGGTGAACGGCGCGCCGTGCAGGTTGCGCGTGGCCGGAGCCTTCACCCCGACCACCACGGAAAACCTCGCGCCTGCGTCGATCTCGTTGGGTACCGGTTCCCGCAGTTCCAGGGCGATCGCCTCGGCGGGCGCCGCCTTGGGCGCGGTCATGCGCGCGTGCTGCGGGCTCCGTCCTTCGCGGCTTCCATGCCGGCGATGCGCCCGAAGACGATGGCCCGTCCCAGGCCATGGAGGGCAAACCCGCCCGCCGTCTCGCCGGCGGCATAGAGGCCCGGGATCACGTCCGCCTGCAGGTCCATGACCTGGCACTTCGTGTTGATTCTGATACCGCTCAGCGAGTCGTGCAGGCTCGGTGTGGCCCACGCGGCGTAGAAGGGCGGTGTTGCGATCTTATGCGTCGGCTTCCGCCGCTTGAAGTCGAGGTCGATACCGGTATCGACGAACGTGTTGAAGCGTTCGACCGTCTCGCGGAGCGTCGTGCCCGGCATCTCCCGCCACTGAAACGGATTGCGCTTCATCTGGGCGGCCAGTTCCTCGAGCGTGTCAGCGCTGAAGAAGTAGCCGCGTTCCCGATCGACCACGGGCGCTTCGGTTCCCCACTTCTCGCGCTTCACAGCCTCCGAGTCGAAGATCGCCCAGATGGGCCCGCCGCCGTTCAGCTTGGCCGGGTCGCCCGTCCACGCCATGGCGTGCGCGAAGAATCCGTCGTAGCTGCTGTCGAGTTCGTCGTAGAAGCGCTTGCCGTTTTCCTTGACGAGGATCAGGTTCTGCCAGTCCGTCACATTCATGCCGCTGGCCTTCGCCCTGAAGAAGATGGGGCTCTCCGGCGTGATGAGGCCGCGGATGTAGTTGTCGCGCGTGGCGATGCGCCCTTTATTGAACGCTTCACCGGCTTCAGCGGTCTGGTTGGCGGTGGCCCACATCGAGGCGCCAATCGCCATGGCCGCCTTTGCCCCATCGGCGTTGTGCGGCGCGAGCGTCTGCCCATGCCACTGATACTCCGCGGTCAGACGCGGGTCGAACGAGCGGCGGAACTCCACGTTGTTGCCGTGGCCGCCGGTGCAGAGAATGACACCCCGACGCGCCCGGACGTTCAGGGTCTGGTTGGTGGGCGTGAAGTTCCGGTCCACCTGCACGAACGTTGCGCCCATGACCCGGCCGCGCCGATCGCCTTCCCGCACGACGTTGGTCATCCGGTGCGAGAGGAGGATCTCGACACCCTTCTTCCGTGCGCTCTGCTCGAGTGCCCGGACAATGCCGGAACCGTTGCGGCCCTGATCGAAGGCGACCAGGTCCTTGCGGATCGGCCATTCCTTTGGTCGAACCTGGCGGGGCACGGACGACGCGTCGCCTGGGCCGCCCAGGAACTTCTCATCCCAGTCGAGACCGTTCGCGGTGAGGAATTCGAAGGTGGGGACGCTCTCATCGGCCCACTTGCGGACGAGATCACGGTCGTTGAACTTGGCCTCGCCGTTTTCCGCATTGACCCAGTCGGTGAACGCCAGATCGGGCGAATCCTGAACGCCCTTCTCCTTCTGAATCCGGTTGCCACCGCCCATGTGGATCATGCCGCCGCTCATGATGGCAATGCCGCCGATGTCGAAGTGCTGCTCAACGAGAAGGACCGTGGCGCCCTGATCGCGCGCGGCGATGGCGGCTGGTAACCCTGAGGCTCCCGCGCCGATGACGACAACGTCGACCTCGCGGCTCCAGCGGACCTGTCCGGCCAGAGGCGGCGCCTGTGCCTGTGCTTCCTGCGCGGCCAGGCCGGCCAGCGCCGCCGCGCCGCCAACGCCGGCGGCTGCGCCCGACTTGAGGAAACTGCGCCTGCTCGTTGCGGAAGGCTTGGGATCCCTGCGGCGGGCTGCCTTGTCCCGTGCGTCGTCGGCCATGGTGAATCCTTTTCGAAAGCGAGACCCGGTGGGAATGCGCGGATTGTATTGGTGCGTCAGAGACGGGTCAAGGAGAAGTCGGCTCGGCCGCCGGCCTGAATTTGTAGCCCAGTCCCTGCACGGTCAGGAAATACCGCGGCTGCTTCGGCTCCGCCTCGAGCTTCTGGCGCAGGCCGGAGACGTGGACGTCCACAGTACGGGTAAACGTGGATGCCTGGTAGCCCCAGACCCGCGTCAGGAGTTCCTCACGCGACAGGGTCACCCCTGGGTTTTCGAGGAAGAACCGGAGCAGTTGGAATTCCCGCGCGGACAGATTGACGCGCTCGTCGTTCACGGTGACCTCCGTTGCGGGAAGGTCCACGCGCACCTGGCCGAACTCAAATACGCCTGACTGCGCCTCTGGCCTGGTCGGCGCCCGTCGCAGCAGCGCGCCGATTCTGGCCAGCAGTTCAGGCATCTTGAACGGCTTGGTGACGTAGTCATCAGCGCCAATCGTCAGGCCATTGACCTTTTCGGCCGTCCGGCCCCGCGCGGTCAACATCAGGACTGGTGTGATCAGCCCCGCGGCGCGAATGTGCCTGCAGACGGTGAATCCATCCAGGCGCGGCAACATCACGTCGAGGACGATGAGATCGAATGGGAGCTGCCTGGCCATGGCCAGCCCCTGCTCGCCGTCGCTCGCGGCATCGACCGTATACCCTTCCTTCCGGAGGCGGTCTCCCAGGGTCATGCGCAAGGCGTACTCGTCTTCGACGAGGAGGATGTTTCCAGGCATGTCCGCCGCTACTGGCGTCTCATTGTACAGGTTGACCCGGTTGCGCGATTCTTCGTGTGAGCAGGGAAAGTTTCACGCCGGCGCCCCGGCTGCGCATGGCTGGTCATGGCCGCACGTGTGCCCTCACGGGCGAGGTTCCGGCACACGTGTTGCACTTCAACCACGTTCAAGCATGAGGGCTATCCGATTCGTCATTCTGATGTGCGCCTGTCTCGCCGCCGGACGTCCGGCGGGTGCGCAGGGCGTGATGGCGTTTGTCGAGGGGACGGTGAGGAGCGCCTCCGGTGCCGGGCTTCCCGATGTCATCGTCACGGCGCTCAACCAGGACACCGGCTTTCGGCGCAGCGCGACGACGGGGCCGGACGGGGTGTACCGCATCCTGAGCCTGCCCGTGGGGGCCTACGACATCCGCGCCGAGCGCGCGGACTTCGCAGCCGTCGTGCGCCAGCGGGTCGGGGTCAACGCTGACGAAAACGTCGCCATCGATTTCGTCCTCACCAGGTCGGCCTCAGAGACCGTGACCGTCAGCGCCGTTGCGCCGTTGACCGACCGCGATAAGGCGACGGTGCAGCAGACCGTGAACGAGCGCCTTGTCCGTGCACTGCCGCTATTCGGTCGTGACTTCATCCAGTTGGCGTCCCTGGCTGCAGGCTTCACGGGCAATCGCAATTTCCCGAGCCCGCAGGGGCAGCGGTACTGGGCCAATAACGTGCTGGTTGACGGTGCGAGCCACTTCTCGAAGTGGCGCGGCGCGGCGCGGACCTTCTACTCGGGATACGGGCTGGAGTCGATCGAGGAAGTCCAGGTCTTCACAAACATCTTCTCCCCGGAGTTCGGTGAGGCACTGGGGTCGATCACGAGCGCGGTGACCAAAGCGGGAACCAACCAGTGGCACGGCAGCGCGCTGTTGTTCGTCCGGGACGATGCGCTCGACGCGCTCCCGGCGTTTGCCACGCGCACGCCGCCGGCTGGCGCACAGCAGTATGGCCTGTCGTTTGGTGGTCCGCTCGTCAGGGACCGGACGCACGTCTGGGCCAGCCTGGAAGGGCGGCGCACGCGTGACCGCACGATTGTGGTCTCGCCGGCGGCGCCGAACACCCTGGCCCCGGATGCGCAGGACGAGCAGCTCGTCTTCGTCCGCGTGGACCACCAGCAGAGCGGGCGGCAACTGCTCACGGCCCGCTACAACGGGCAGTTCTTTCGCTGGCACCATGAGCCCGGCGGGCTGACGTTGCCAGGCACCGGAACGCAGTTCACCAACATCGCGCACACCGGGCTGGTGACGGATGCGCTGCAGCTCTCCGACCGGACGCTGAACGAGCTTCGTGTGCAGTTCGCGCGCTTCGTCGA
>CANJYC010000137.1 GCA_947478985.1 Acidobacteriota bacterium
CGCAGACATTACTGGTGGCGGGCCTGCCAGTGCCCGCCGAACAGCCGGTGGCCGAAGCGGCCCGGCTTCTCCACGACCACGACATCCTGCAAGTGACCTTCATCGGAGAGCCATCGACCGACGCGGTGCACGGCCTGCTGAAGCTGCTGAGCGCCGATCCCGACGAACTGCGGCGGACCGGCGGGCCGGCCAGGGCCTGGGACGCCACCGGCATCTCGTCAATTGCCATCGAACAAATCGACTACGAGAGCATTCTCGAAGATAAGGCGGTGCAGACGCCGGCCGCCCGCCGCGACGATGTCTGGAAATCGATCGTCAACTCCGTGGTCAGCGGGCAGGGGGCCTTCGATGAGGCGCAGCAGCAGCGCCTGCTCGACATCGCAGGCAGTGTCTACGACATCGGCGACCTCGCGAATGCGGTTGCCGCGCCCAAGTGCAACATGGACGGCTCGCCGCTCATCACGGCGCAGGCGGCCACCGTCCTCGCCGTGTTCCGCCACCTGGCCGGCATCGTGAACGTGATGGAACCCGAGCGCATCAACTCCGCCATGCGCAACATGGCCTCATCGACGGGCATGCTCGACCCGAACGTCGTCTTGAAGATGCTGCAGTCGGATGACGGGACGCAGGATGTCTCGATCGTCGAGGCGATTACCGCGTCGTTCGACGACGAGAAGGTGGCGCAACTGCTGGCCACTGCGATGGCGCGCGACGGCCGGGCGACGGCCCGGCTGGCGCAGGTGTTCGACACCATTGCCCCGGATGAAGACCGGAAGCGGCGGGTCCTGACGAGGGCCCACTCGATGCTCAGCGAGCAGGATTTCGGCAAGTCCGGCCAGTTCAAGGCGGCCTGGGCGTCGATGGAAGCACTCCTGCTCAACTATGACGAGACGCCATTTGTCTCGGCGGCCTACCAGGCATCGCTCGAAGGGGCCGGCGCCCGCGCCGACCTGCTCGTCAATCGAGGCCTTCCGCCCGAGATGCCGGAATGGATCGAATCCCTCGGGGAAGCCAACGTCCGCGCGCTCTCCGTCGTCCTCATGACCGACCTGCTCCGCCTTGAGGAAGACCCGGCACGGGCGGCCGACTTGCTGCGCGACCTCGTGGTACTGCTGGACGATCTTTTCCTCGCAGGCGACTTCGACAGCGCCCTGCTCGTGTTGCGGGAACTGAAGCAGGCCAGCACCGGCACGATTGCCCCGGCGGAGGCGCGCGCCGCTCTGGCCGCGGCAGGCGAACTGGCCGGCCTGCGTGATGCGGCTGGCATGCTCGCGGACTTCGACGCAGCAACCCGAAAGGCATTCACGGAATGCTGCGAGCTGGTTGGACCGACCGCGATCCGCGCGCTCCATCCGGTGCTCCAGAGTGAGCAGGAGACGCCGATCTATCGGCAGGCACGCGACCTGGCGGTGGGCTTCGGTGCCGCCGCCGTGCCCCATCTGGTGGGGCTGGCGGACGACGCGCGATGGTTTGTGCAGCGCAATGCCGCAACGCTCCTGGGCCTGACGCGCAGTGCCGCCGCGGTCCCCACGCTTCAGGCCCTGCTGCGGCGCAATGATCCGCGCGTGCTCGCAGCCGCGGTGTCCTCGCTCGCAGGCATCGAGGACCCGACAGCCTCACGTGCGATTCAGACCGTGCTGCGCGCCTCGTCTGGGAGTTATCGCGCCGCCGTAATCGATGCGCTCGTCGCCGGGCGCGATCCGCGCGTCGTGCCGATGCTGGGACAGATTCTGGAAGAGACCGACCCGTTCGGCGAGGATCACCAGGTGGTCCTCGACACACTGAGCGCCGTGCAGCGTCTCGGCCACGAGCAGGCCGTGCGAGCGGTTGCACTGCTGATGTCGCGAAAGAAGTTCCTCTTCGGCCGCGCGAAGGCGCGCGCGTTCAAGACCGCATCTGTTCAGGCCCTGGTCGCGATCGGCACGACCACTGCAAAGGCGGCACTCCTTGAGGCGTCGCGGTCGGGCGACCGCCTTCTGAAGTCCGTCATTCGCGCGCATCCGGTTCCGCCAGGCGCAGAACACGGCGCATCGGAGAGACGGGCATGAGCCAGAACCCAGACGAACTCGTCCGCAGGCTGGCCGCCGCCGTTCGCGCCAGCGAGCTGTACGCGGCACAGCACCCGCTCCTGCAGCGCTCGGTTCAGGCGCTTGCCGCCGCCATTGCCGCGCACCTGTCCGGCGCCTCCACCGTCATCATCGGTTTCATCGGCGACGACGTCGTGGTCAACGACACGCGGCTGGGCAAAGGATCCGCGTCGCTCACCGGCTTCGTGCGCGGCCTGCGCGACAGGGAGATTGAGAAGATCACCTTCCATCGCGGCGTCACACAGGAGGAGCTCCAGGCGTTTCTCGGGGAGCTGGCTGTCAAACGCGCCGGCACCCCGCTGGCCGATCGGATGAGCGCCAACGGCATCCGGCGCATCGTCGTCGGTAAGCTGGCCATCGAAGACGTTGGCGATGACCAGGTCGGTATCGACGCGGCGCGGAAGGTCTACGGCAACGCCGTCACCTCGGCCGAGTCGCTCTGGCAGCAGGCCAAGTCCGGTGACAAGCCGGACCCAGAGACGGCACGCAAGATCATCGACAGCCTCGCGAACATCGTGAACCAGGACCGCACGTCGCTGATGGCCCTGACGGCGATGAAAAAATACGACAACTACACGTTTACGCACATGGTGAACGTGGCGGCGTTGTCGATGGCGCAGGCGCGCGCACTGAACCTCGAGGGACCGCTGCTTCGCGAATTCGGATTCGCGGCGCTGATGCATGACATCGGGAAGGTGAACACACCGCTCGAGCTGCTCAACAAGCCCGGCAAGCTGACCGGCAGCGAGTTCAAGGAGATGAAGCAGCACGTCGTCGACGGCGCGCACATCCTCCGGCGCACGCCCGAGATGCCGGCGCTGGCACCTGTCGTGGCCTTCGAGCATCACCTCAAGCAGGATCTCAGCGGCTACCCGGAGAACATCGGACACCGGAAGCTGAACCTGTGCACGATGATTGTCAGCATCGCCGACGTCTTCGACGCGCTGCGCAGCAACCGCCCCTATCGAGAGGGTCTCGCGACTTCTCGCATCCGATCGATCATGGGCGAGCAGGGCAACCCGGCGTTCAACCAGCCGCTGCTGCGCCGGTTCGTGAACATGATGGGACTGTTCCCCATCGGCACGATTGTCAGGCTCAACACCGAAGAAGTCGGCGTCGTCACCGCCGAGCACCCCGAGGACCCGTTCAGGCCGCAGGTGAAGATTCTGTTCACCTCGCGCGGTGAGCGGATGGAGACCCCGCTGCTGGCCAATACGTGGGAACGCGATTCGCGCGGTGCCTTCCCGCGCGCCGTCGTCGAGTCGGTCGATCCGGACTCGGTGGAACTCGATCCGCTGACCGTCCTGTGACCGCGGCAGACTGGCCCACGACGCGCACTATGCCCTCACCACCGGTGACCGAACCCATGCCGCCGCCGCAGGCCGCGGCGCTCACCGAGTTCGCGCGGACCTGCAAAGCCGCGGTGCGGGCGGTCGCGTTGTACCCAGGTACGCATCCCGCCATCCAGGCCTCGCTCGCCCGGGTCGTGGCCTCAGCCGGACGCCTGACTGGCGATGCGGACGTCACGCTGGAGGTGCATCCCAACGCGATCGTGATCGATGCCCGCACCGCCGCCCGCCCGGATCCGGCGATTGCCGAACTCGCCGCGCTGCTACACGAACGGCTCATTGGTGCGCTGCGCGTCGGGCGAGGGGCGGGCGTGGACGACTGGCTCGCCCTGCTCCTGCTCCTGAGCCGCGCCCCGGAGGACCTCGCCCTCGAAGGAGGTATCGCCAAGGCATGGACCGCGACGGGCCGTGGCCGCTTCGAGATCCGTGAGATCGACTACGCCGAGGTCCTGCGCGAACGGGCGGGCGGGGAATCGGCGGACTGGAGCGGCATCATCGCCCACTGCCTGGAGGGAGGCGCGGCGCAGCTTGACGAAGGCATGCTCGCCTCGATGATCGACACCTTCGGTGACGCCACGCGACTCACCGCGTTCATCGATACGCTGCACGCGACCGGTGCCAGGGGCGGTGTCTCCATGGGCGCACGTGCGGCGGCACTGCTCCAGATCCTCGAGCGTACGCTCGATGCGGCGGGCAATCGCGGCCACCAGGAGACCGAACGGATCCTTGACACCGTCGCCCACGCCGCCTGCCAGCTGACGCCGGACATGATGCTGGCGCTTGTCGCCGGAGCCCGATCGACCGGAGCGACTGAGGAGCGAACGCTGACAGGTATCGTCACACGCATGGGCGATCACGGGATTGCCGCGTTCGTCGCCAACTCCGTCGTGGCCGAGCACGGCGCCACCGAGCGGCTGGCGCAGGCCTTTCAGGTCCTCGTCCCTGACGCCGACAATCAGGAGCGACTGCTCGGCCTCGCGAAGGGCGAAGCGGCCCGATCCCCGCTTGGTGACGACAGCGGCTTTGAAGACCTCTGGCAGTCGGCCGCCGGCATGCTCACGTCGTACTCCGACCGGAACTTCGTGTCCGAGGATTACGGGCGGGAGCTGTCGGGCGCGCGAACGCAGGCGCTTGAGGTTGATCGCGTCTCCGACGATCCGCCCGACCGCGTCCACGCCTGGCTCGCCACGGTGGCGGATACGGCGGTCCGGCAGCTCGACGTGACGCTGATCCTCGACCTGCTGCGCATCGAGACCGATGCCACCCACTGGCGTGGCATCGCATCGGTGGCAGTGGCTGAGGTGGAGCGACGCACGACGCTCGGTGAGATTGCCGATGCGCTGCGACTGACCGAGGCCATCTCCGCCGACCCGGGGATGCTCGACGCGCTCGCGGGTGGCCTCCTCGTACGTCATATCGTGACCTACCTCAGGAAGGCCGATGAGAACGACGTGGAACCGCTCAATCGCCTCTGCCATGCCATCGGCCCCAGAATCGCCAAGCCGCTCGCCGAGGCCCTGGCCATTGAAGAGAACAATCGCGCCGTCCGCCGGCTGCGCGAACTGCTCCTGGGCTTCGGCGCCGCCGGTCGCCAGTCCGTCGAGCAGTTGAAAACGTCGCCGAACCCTGCCGTGCGACGAATGGCCATTGATCTGCTGCGGATCTTCGGCGGCCGCGAGGCGCTGCCGGAACTGGCCTCCATGCTGGATGACGCGGATCCGCAGGTGCAACGCGAATCGATCCGCGCCATCGTGCAGATCGGTACGAATGAAGCCTATGCGGTCCTCGAGCGCGCACTCGTCGCCGGAAGCACCTCCCGCGAGACGGTGCTGCAGGAGCTGGTCAGCCTGCGCGACGACAAGGCGCTGCCGCTGCTCTGCTACGTCCTCAAGCACACGGCCCCGCGCGGCACCCTGGTGGACGTGCACAAGCAGATCATCGAGGCCATCGGCAGTCTCAATACGCACCCCGAATCCACGCGGACGCTGAAAGAGGTGCTCTATCGCGGCGAGTGGTGGGCCCCCTCCCGGACGGCTGCGTTGCGATCGGCCGCCGCGACCGCGCTCCGCCGCATCGGCTCGGTGGACACGCGCGCCGTGCTGGAGGAGGCGGCGGCCCGTGGCAGCCGCGGTGTCCGCAGCGCCGCGCGGGCGCAGCTCGCCCTGGGCGCGCCACGGGAGCGCGCGCGGTCGTGAGCGCCATGTCCCGCGCACAGGCCGCCGAAGCACTGGTCCGCCGGCTGGCGTCGGCCTTCCGTAGTGCCCAGCTCTATGCGCCCGC
>CANJYC010000138.1 GCA_947478985.1 Acidobacteriota bacterium
AGGACCCGCGGGCGTGGCGCGGCGCGCGGTGGTGGAGACTTGGGAGGTGTGACGCGAGCGATCGGCTGCTCGTATACGAGGCTCGCGGTATCGCAAGCGTGAAGGTCCGGCGTCGAGTCGAACACGTCCGAGAGAACGCCGTCGCTGGAAAGCGGCACGAAGATCATGGCGACGGGGCCGTTGCAGGCACCGCGAATGGCACACTCGCCACCGGACGACCGACCGGCATCATCGTGGCCACTCTTGTGCATCGGACATGCCGCGCCATCCGCAGCATGCATCGGACAGTGCGCTGCGGCGGCGTGGTCATCCGCGTGCTGCTGGTCCGCTGACGCAGACGTCCGATGGGCCTCGCAACAGTCGCGCGGCACAAACGCCGAAAGCGACGCCGCCTGACACACGAGCCAGATGGCCACCGAGAACTGTAAGCGTCGACGAATGGTCATCATCGCAGAACCCACGACACCGTACCTTCATTCCTCCGACCGTCAATGCGACATGTTGACGCAGGCCGCAATTATTCTGACGGCGCCGCTTCGACGTAGGATCGCGGCATGACGCACCGCGACCACTCGTCACTGGTGGTGATGCCATGGCTCGTCCGCCTGCGCTGGGTGTCGCTCGCGGCCCTGGCCGTGGCGGCGTGGGCGGCGACGATGTTCTGGCGGGTACGGTTGCCCGTCGTTCCCCTTGTGGCGCTCCTCGCCGCACTAGCCGCCACGAATACCGCACTGGCCTTCCAGTTGCGATTGCCGACGCCGCGCCGCGGCATCATCGGCGCGGCGTTGCTCCTCGACGTTGGCCTGCTCACGGGCATCCTGTATCTGGTCGGCGGTCCCGTGAATCCCTTCAGCATCGTCTACCTCGTCGGCATCACTGTCGCGGCCGTCGCGCTCGGACACGGCTGGGCCGTCGGCATCGCCGTGCTGTCGAACCTGGCCTACGGCGTGACGTTCGTCTACAACCGGCCGCTCGAGTTCACCGACCCGTCGTTCAGCGACCGCATCATGACGTTGCATCTGTCGGGGATGTGGGTCGCCCTCGCCGCCGCCGCGGGCCTGATCGCGCACTTCGTCAGCCGCGTGTCGGAGGCGCTCGAGCAGCGTGAGCGCGAGCTCACCGAGGCCCGGGCCGCGGCCGCGCGCAGCGACCGGCTGACGGCGTTGCTGTCCCTCGGCGCCGGTGCCGCCCATGAACTTGCCACGCCGCTCAGCACCATCAGCACGGCCGCTGGCGAGCTGCAACGCCTGCAGGCCATGCGGCCGTTCTCCACGTCGCCGACGGCCACCGACTATGTCGACCTCATACGCCGGGAAGTCGACCGCTGCACGAGCGTGCTGGATCAGTTAAGCGGCCGGGCGTCATCGACGTCGACCGGCAACACGCAGTTTGCGTTACCGCAACTCGTTGATGACCTGCATTACCGCCTCGGAGAGTCGCTCGCCCGGAGACTGGAGGTGACGCTGCCCGCGTCGCCGCAACCGGTGAGCGCACCGGCCGAACCGCTCCGTCAGGCGCTGGTGGCCCTGCTGCGCAACGCGTTCGACGCATCGGCGCCGCACCAGCGGGTCACACTTCGGGTGGAACAGACCGCCGGCCTGCGCATGGAGGTCATCGATCGCGGCCGCGGCATGAGCGCGGATGAAGCAGGGCGAGCGGGCGAGCCGTTCTTCACGACGAAGGCTCCCGGTTCCGGCCTTGGTCTTGGCCTCTTCCTCGCCAGGGGATTTGCCGATCAAATGGGTGGCACGCTGCAATGGAAGTCGACGCCGGGACAGGGCACATCGGTGGTGCTGGATCTACCGGCATGACCGCAGGTGAGGACAAGTTGTCCAGGATCCGGCCGACCATCCTCGTGGTCGAAGACGATGATGCGTTCAGACGCATGCTCGTGCAGGCGCTGGAAACCCGCGGCTACGACGCGTACGGCGTCGCCGATGCCGCGTCGGCCATCGCCTCGGCACAAGAAGACAGCCCCGAGATGGCCGTCGTCGATCTGCGCCTCCCCGACCAGTCCGGACTCGATGTCGTCCGCGCGTTGAAGGCAATCGACGCCGCCACGGCGATCGTCGTCCTGACGGGCTACGGCAGCATCGCTACAGCCCTCGAGAGCATCAGGCTCGGCGCGATCCACTACCTGACCAAGCCGACCGATGTCGATCGGATTCTTGCCGCGTTTGAGCGCGGCCTCGCCGTGCGGCCTCGCGATCTGCCCATCGATACGCCATCGCTGGCACGCGTCGAATGGGAACACCTTCAGCGCGTGCTGACCGACTGCCACGGCAACGTGTCGGAGGCCGCCAGGGAACTCGGCCTGCATCGGCGCTCTCTGCAGCGAAAGCTGGCCAAGCGGCCCTCGCTGTCCTGAGCAAGGCGAGGGCAGGACCGCGCCCTCCCCCGCCTGATATGCTTTCGTCATGGCCCGCGCCTTCACCGCTGTTGTCGCTGCGTCCCTCGCCGTGGCCCTCCTCCTGGAGCATCCGGGCCATGCGCAGGTCAGGCCGATCTACGACCAGGGTGCATCGGGACTGACCCAGCTGCTCGAACGGCTCCAGACAACCGCCAGCGCCCTCCACACTGGCGCGCATCCTGATGACGAAGACTCAGCATTCATCGCGCGAACGGCGCGTGGAGACCACGCCCGCGTGGCCTACATGGCGCTCAATCGCGGTGAAGGCGGACAGAACATTATCGGGACCGAGCTCTTCGACGCGCTTGGCGTCATCCGCACCGAGGAACTGCTGCAGGCACGCCGGCTCGACGGCGGCGAGCAGTTCTTCACGCGGACATTCGACTATGGATTCTCGAAGACGCTCGCGGAAGCGGCCGCCAAGTGGAACGAACACGACGTGCTCGGCGACATGGTGCGCGTCATCCGCACGTTCCGGCCCCTGGTGATGTACTCGCGCTTCACGGGAACGCCGGCCGACGGCCATGGCCATCACCAGTTCGCCGGCTACCTCACGCCGCTCGCGTTCAAGGCGGCGGCCGACCCGGCACAATTCCCGGAGCAGCTGAAGGAAGGACTGCGCGCGTGGCGGGTGCGCAAGCTCTATCGCGGGTCACGCAACGAACCACCGACGGTTCAGGTGCAGACTGGCATGCTCGACCCGGTCACGGGCCGCACCTTCGGCGAGATTTCCGCCGAGGGGCGGAGTCAGCACAAGACCCAGGAGATGGGAACCATCGAGCCGCGCGGGCCGCAATCGTCAGGACTGCGTCTGCTCGAAAGTTCTGTTCAGGGCGGCACGCCCGAGCAGTCGGTCTTCGATGGTATCGACGTCACCGTGCCCGGGCTCGCGGCACTGGCCGGGCTTCCGGCGGGCACGCTACGCGCGGAACTGGCGGCCATGGACACGGCCGCGAAGAAGGCCCTGGCCGATTACGAACCGCTGACACCGGCAGCCATCATCCCGGCTCTCGCCGACGGCCTGCGGGCAACACGCGCGGCGCGCTCGGCGCTGCCGTCGAGCACGGCCACCCCAGACGCGCGGGCCGACGCCGACTTCCTCCTCGCTTTCAAGGAACATGATTTCGCCGAGGCGATCGCGACCGCCGCCGGCATCTCGATTGATCCGCTCGCTGACAGTGAGACCGTGGTCCAGGGCGGTGCGCTCACCGTTACTGTGCGGACCTTCGCCCCGCAAGGCGCGCAGATCACGGTGACGGCCGACCAGGTCACGGCACCGTCCGGCTGGAACGTCGAGAGCCTGGCCGGCGCTGACAACGCCCCCGCACCCAACGCGTTCGCCGCGCGCGATGTGCCAAGCCATACCGCCCGCTATCGGCTGACCGTGCCCGCCGATGCGCCGCTCACCCAACCGTATTTCCTCCAGCAGAAGCGACAGGGGGACAGCTACGCGTGGTCGGACGACGCTCCGAAGACGCTGCCGTTCGGACCGGCGCCGCTCGAAGGTCACGTGACGATGGAGGTCGGCGGTGTCTCGATCACGATTACCCGCCCCGTGCAGTACCGGTTCGGCGATCGCGTGCGGGGAGAGTTGCGCCGGGAGGTGAATGTGGTGCCCGCCGTCGTGGTCGGCCTCGACTCCCGCCTGCTCATTGTGCCGCTCGGCACCACGCCCGCGCAGCAGCGTCTTGTCGTGCGCGCAACGAGCTTCGCGCCTCAGGCGACGAGCGGCACCTTGCGGCTCCGGCTGCCGCAAGGCTGGACGTCCGTGCCGGCCAGCGTGCCGTTCACGCTCGCTACACGAGGCGACAAGACGTCGGCGTCGTTCGTCGTCACGGCTCCAGCCGGACGCACGGCCGGCACGATGGAGATTGGCGCGGAGGCGCAGGTGGGCGGCGCCGTCTTCTCACGGGATCTTCAGCTCATCGCGTATCCCCATATCCAGACTCACCGGCTCTATTGGCCGGCAGTCGCCACCGTTCAGGTCATGGATCTGAAGCTGGTGCCGCTGCGCGTCGGCTACATCATGGGCAGCGGCGACCAGGTGCCGGACGCGCTGCGCCGGATGGGTGTGAATGTGACGCTCATCGACGACGAGATGCTGGCCACGGGCGACCTGTCGACATTCAATACGATCGTCGTCGGTGTCCGCGCATCGGAGGCACGCCCGGAATTCGTCGCCAACAATGGCCGGCTGCGCCAGTACATGGAGCAGGGCGGCACGCTCATCGTGCAGTATCAGCAGCCGGACTACGTCATGCGCGGATTGCCTCCCTACGCGGCACAATCACCGGAGAATTCGCGCGTCACCGACGAAACGGCACCGGTGCAGATGCTTGCGCCGAAGCATCCGCTGTTCACGTTCCCGAATCTGATCACGGCCGCAGACTTTGGCGGCTGGGTCCAGGAGCGGAACCTCTACGCGTTCAATACGTTCGACAAGGCCCATTACACCGCACTGCTGCAGACGGTGGATCCCGGCGAGGCGCCGCAGGACGGCGGAGAGGTATACGCTGAGGTTGGAAAGGGCCGGTATGTCTACACGGCCTTCGCCTGGTTCCGCCAGCTTCCCGCGGGCGTGCCGGGCGCGTACCGGCAATTTGCGAACCTGATTAGTCTGTCAAAAGCGCCACGACCGTGAACTCGAAGCGTTCAACCATACAGGAGACACCTACATTGCGCCCTTTGCTCGTTCTGACGGCAGCCAGCATTCTTGTTCTTGCGATCACGACCATGCCCGCGCAAGCGCAGCGACCGCCAGCTCCCGCGGCCGCCACATCCGCGAGTGCCGGTAATGTCGAGCACGGCCGTTACATTGCCGAGAAAGTGGCGATGTGCGTGGAGTGCCATTCCGGTCGCGATCAGCAGGGCAACATCCTCGACAGCCAGCGCTACATGGGTGCCGCAATCCCGTTCACCGCGCCCTGGTCCATCGACTGGGCCACGCGGGCGCCGCGGAACAAGGGCCTGCCGGGATATACCGATGCAGATGCGCAGCGACTGCTGACGGAAGGTTCGATCTCGCGCCGAGGCGTGCAGCTTCGAGCGCCGATGCCGCGCTTCCGGATGACGCCGCAGGATGCGGCTGACGTCACGGCGTTTCTCCGGTCGTTACGGTAATCGCGGAGGGGCGCCGATACCGCTCGGCTGACCGCCGGGGAACTACTCGGGGGGGCGCTCGTACAGGAACGTGCTGGTACGCGCGCCGCTTCGACCACCACCAGTCA
>CANJYC010000139.1 GCA_947478985.1 Acidobacteriota bacterium
AGATCCGGCGCGCCGGCACACGGTAGTTCAGGTTGACGCTCAGCCGATCGCTTGTCGACCGCCCTGTTGATTCGATTTGCGTCACCGTGCCGATGCCGGGCTCGGGCCGTACGCCGAATGCGTCCGGTGCATTGATGTTGATCGAACGCAACTGATTGCGCCCGCGCATGAACTGATACGACGCCTGTACGTTCAGCGTCTGCGTGAACGGGTGCTCGATGCCGATCGACGCCTGATGCACGTACGGGAGACCCAACCCCGGCGCCGCCTGCACGCGGCCACCGGGCAGCACGATCGATGACGCGCCGGCGGCGGGATCGGGATACCCGGGATTGAGAATCAGCAGATCGCGCTGGCTGACCCCGTCGACGCGCAGCGTCTGGTCGTAGAGGTTCGAGTCGTACCAGTCGTGGAAGATGCCGTACCCGCCCCTCACGATCGTTTTCGACCGTGGCATGTTCCAGGTGAAGCCGAGACGCGGCATCAGGTTCAGCGCCGCGTCGACGTGGTTCTGCATCTCCTGGCGGACACCCACGCTCATCGACAGCTGCCGGTTGAGCCGGAAGTCATCCTGCCAGTAGAAGCCGAGCTGGTACTGCGTGAATGCCGTATCGACCTGCCCGAGGCGCTGGGTGAACGTATTCGGCAGGCCGGCCCTGAACGCGTCGAGGCCGCTGAAGGTAAACGTCCCCGCTGCGTTCCGTGCATCGACGTTGCGATAGTTCCCGGCATCAAGCAGCGCACCGACGCGCATGGCATGCCGGCGTCCGACGTTGAAATCGAAGTTGTCGGCGAGGTTGAGGGTCTTGGTCCGGTTGCGGCTGGAGATGCCGGCACCGCCGCTGCTGAACGCGTCGATGACGACCACCGACACGGCATCGCTCACCGACTGCGACACGGCGTCGCTGTCGTTGAGCTGGAGGCGGAACTCGTTGAGGTTGGCCCGGCGGACCACCGTCTGCACCGACGCGCGGATCTGCTGCTCGTTGCCGGTCCGGCTGTAGGCCCGCTCCATGAGGCTGAAGTCCCCGACGCCGAGATTACGCCGGTCGTTCTGGCTATTGCGGTATTCAAGACGGAGGGTGCTGTTCGGGGAGAGCGTCTGGTCAAAACCCACCGTGACGTTCGTCTGGTCGAACGGACGCCGCACCTGATCGAGCACACTGCCCGCCGGTGTCAATGCGACGATCGTGCCGGAATCGAACGACCGGTTGCCGTCCACGTTGACACGCAGCGAGCTGCGGCTCTTCACCACCGGGCCGCGCACTCCCATCGTGAAGCGGCGGAACTGCTCCGGCGTCTGCGTTCTGGCGAAGGCATTTCGCGCATTGAGCACGTCGCTGCGCAACCCGAGATTGGCGTTGCCGCTCCAGGTGGTCAGGCCGGCGCGCGTGATGATTTCCACCTGCACGCGGCCGGCATCGTGGTTGTCCGCAGAGAAGGAGTTGGTCCGGAACCGGATCTGACGAATCTCGTCGCGATTGGGAAGCCGCCCGCCGCGGAAGCCGTTGACCTGGAAGACGGCGCCAGCGCCGCCTGTCATCGCTTCGAGCTGCGCCTGCATCTCGTCCGGATCGTCGGAGAGCTCGGCGATGTCCGCCTCGTCGAGCGTGGTGCTCATGGCGTTGCCGCGGCGATCGTCGGTGGCCGAGGTGTCTGTGACAACCACCTGCTCCTCCAGCCCGGCAATACCCAGCGTCATCGCCTGCGTGTTATTGCCGCGCCGCAACGTCACGGTGCGGTCGCTCGGTACGAAGCCGGCAAACTCCACATGCACCTGAACGGCGCCGATGGGCAGACTTGGCACTGTGACGGTGCCCCGCTCGTCCGCAATCGCGCTTGTCGGCGGCACCCCGTCGGCAGTGACGCGCACAGACGCCCCTGGCACGGCGCCGCCGGACTGATCGACCACGGTGACGCGCAGCTGCGCCGGCTGTGCCGTCTGCGCGAACGCCACGACTGACGCGCCCAACGTCCACGTCATCATGAGGGCGATCAACCGGGAGATGGTGCGAGCAGACATGGGCGTCATGGCTATTTCTTGGTGAACGTGTCGCCCTTGAAGGTCGGATTGATCCGGTAGCTCGAGACCGTCCACTCCTCGTTCGTCTGATCGTTGACCCCGCGCGTCATGAGATGTGGAAGTTTGATGCCATTCACCGTCTTGTAGTCGCCGAGCGTCATGCGCAGCGTGGCCTGCTGCGGCCTGGGTGGCGCCGCGGGGCGGTCGGCCGGAGCGACCGGCGCCGCCGACCCGTCTCCCCGACCACCCCGCCGCCCGAAGCCGACCGGCGGCGCGAATCCCTGCCAGGTGAGCATCACGGGTAAGTGCGTGGCCTGGTCGAGGAAGATGCGCGTTGCCGCGCCGTCGGCCGGTTTCACTTCGACGACGTCTGCCTTGCCGTCCGGCGACTCGGCAACACCGACCCAGCTCACCGGGTCGGTGGTCGTCAGCAGGAACGCCAGCGTGAAGCGCGCGAGTTCCTCCTGGCGCTGCCGAATCTGCAGTTGCCGAATCTGCTCGGGATCGAACTGCCGGCCGCCGCGTCCCTGTCCCGGCTGACCCGCCGCTGCGGGCGGCTGGTCGGCAGCGTCGCGGCGCTGTCCGCCAGCTCGCGGGCCGTCACCGCGGCCGAATCCAAATCCGCCGCCCCCGTCACGACCGCCCCCATCGGGACCAGCGCCACGGAAGCCGAATCCGCCGCCGCCGGAATTCTCATCCCAGATCTCCGCGCCGTTCAGCACCTGCGTACGGACGATGGCCGGACCCCCGCCCGGAGGACTCAGGTCCTCGTCGCGCCGAAGCTTGTCGGGAAGAGCCAGCTGGACTTGAAGTTCGCCGCTGATGGTGTTCTGCCCCGCCGTTCTCTTGAAGTCCCCCTTGGCCTGCAGGGTCTTCACGGCGCGGATCTTCTCGTCGCCGCCAAGCGCTTTCCGCGCATCGGCGATGAGCGCCGCGCCCCTGGCCGCGTCCTGAGCGAGGGCCCTGCCACCGGAGGCAAGAACCAGAGCTGCCACGAAAATCGCCGCTCGATACAGGTTGGGTCGCATCATGCGCATGATTCCTCTTGAGGCGATCTTGGCACGGCCTCTCGCGATGAAGCCGTGAAACGCCTGTGACGATCCCGGGACAGCGCGTCACCGATGCAGACGATGCTCACGTGCGCCTGGCCGTCACCGTGGGACATGCGGTGTCGCCGGAAGCGTGCCCTGCCACGAGGACGGCTCCTTGAAAGTGGTCGGTCGGCAGCTCGCCGCCCCGCGTATTCAGGCCTGTTCCTGCTACCTTGTCAGGTACGGGCCTTGCTCTCAGGGTTGTCGAGGGACTTGCTAGATGGAGATCAGTAGAGGCGCGGTCGGAGTGATTGCTGGGTTGTGCCTGGGTGCTGGCGCCGGTGGCGCCTATCTCGCCACCCACAGTGCCGCCATCCCGGTTGTCACGAACCCGTCTGTAGCGGTCGGACTCGATGCTCCGACGCCGTCCCGCGTCGCGTCCTCAGAGACGCGCACGGATTCTGGGAATCCTGCGCCGAGCACGGCGGTGCCTGTGGCCGCACGTCGTGCCGTGGCGCCGCCGCCTTCGTCGATCCCGGCACGCGCAACGGCGCAGCCCCTCGGACAACCGACGCGGTTGCTCGAACCAAACGACGTGCCGATACCGCCGCCTCAGGACAGCGTCGCCGCCGGCGCTGTGTTGCCGGAGCCCGTACCGGCGGTGGAACCGGCGCCTCCCGTGCGAGAGGCCGCCACACCGCAGTTCGAAGAGCTGACCGTCGCCTCGGACTCAGTCATTGGACTTCGAGTTGATACCGCGCTGACGAGCGAGCGGGCGCGGGTTGAAGACGCGGTCATTGCGAGTGTCACGCGCGACGTGCGCGTGGGCGCGCGCATCGCTAT
Source organism: Acidobacteriota bacterium (assembly GCA_947478985.1). GTDB lineage: Bacteria > Acidobacteriota > Vicinamibacteria > Vicinamibacterales > UBA2999 > CANJYC01. The sequence continues at coordinate 3,898 of CANJYC010000139.1, forward strand.
TCCGGCCGGCGCCCGCGCCCAGGGGGAAGTCACGCTGGTCGAACGCGGCGGACGGCTGCGGGACCGGGCCCGCCTCGGCATTCGCTTCACGTCGATCGTGCTGGAGGATGGAACGCACGTGCCCATCGAGACCGATACGGTCTACCGGGAGGGCGATGATCCGTCTGGCGAGAGTGCCGCGAAGGTCAGCGCCAGCGCGATTGGCGGCGCCATCATCGGGGGCATTCTTGGGGGAGCCAAGGGTGCCATCCTCGGGGGCACGACCGGAGCAGGTGCGGGCAGCGCCGCGGTGCTGGCGGGCGGACGCAATCCGGCACGGCTCCCCTCTGGTGCGCCCGTGACGGTTCGCCTCACGAGCCCCGTCACGGTTACCGTCGAACCGCAATGAGGACATCCTGGTACCCGCCACGCGCATGGCACGTCCTGGGGATAGAATCACGGCGGAGGTATCGAACATGATGACTCGACTGATGTTCGCGGTTGGTGTGGCCGCGATGCTCGCCGTTCCCGCTGCGGCACAGGTCCAGAAGAAGGACATGCCAGGGGTTCGGAACTACTCGCGTGTCGACGCAACAGTCGGATGCGGTGGCGCCACGGATCCGGCCGCAATCGCCGGGCTGAAGCGTGAAGGCTACGTGTCGGTCATCAACCTGCGGCTGCCGACGGAAGAGGGCGCCAACGTCGACGCCGAGCGCGCGGCGGCACAGGCGGCCGGGATGAAATACATCTCGCTGCCCTTCAACGTGGCGGCACCGGACAGCAAGGTCGTTGATGCGTTTCTCGCGGCGGTGGCCGACAAGAGCAACCAGCCGGTGTTCGTCCACTGCGGCTCAGCCAATCGTGTCGGCGGCATGTGGATGGTCAAGCGGGTGCTGCAGGACAAGTGGGCGATCGATCGGGCCACGACCGAGGCGGAAGCCATCGGGCTCACCAGCCCGGACCTGAAGAAGTTCGTCGCAAGTTACATCGCCGCGCACCAGTAGGACGCGGGCGCGCGCGCCTCGCCATTTGCAACTACGAGTGCGTTGCGAAATTACAGGTGGCGGGTCCTGTCGCTGGACAGCCCCACCCGTGCTCGGCCCTGTCGGGCCTGCGGCGCGGGCGGGGCGCCCCGTCCAGCGCCACCCGCGAGCGTAATTCGCAACGCACTCTACGTCACGGCTCGCCGGCCTCGGCAATCTCCTCGCGCCAGAGTTCCTTCCACCTGTCACCGTCCGCCTCGAGCGCCACGCAGCCGTGGAGCGGAAACGGCATGCCCGGCACATCGGCATCGCCTGCAACAAGCAGGCGCAGGAGACGCGCCAGATGCGGCATATGGCCGACAATCGCGATGGCACGCGTCTCGCCCGCCAGTTGATCGCGCATCCACGCCGGTGGGTCATCGGGCTGGAGACAGCGCGCCGCCGAAAAGTGCGCGAACGGGCTGCAGATCCGCCACACCGCTTCGGCCGTCTGCCGGGCGCGCAGCTTGCCGCTGTGCCAGATCACCTCCGGCTTCGCCCCGCGTGTGGCGGCCGCCTGCGCGAGCCGCTCGACGTCGCGGAGACCATGTTCGGAGAGCGGGCGTGAGGCGTTGACGGTCGGGCCGACGGCATCCCCGTGATGGATCAGCAAAATCATCCTGAGATATACTGGCTCGTTTCCGTACACCCCGATCGAAGGAGCATCATGTCGCGTTTCATTTTCACGTCAGAGTCGGTTTCTGAAGGGCACCCCGACAAGGTCTGTGA
>CANJYC010000140.1 GCA_947478985.1 Acidobacteriota bacterium
ACGCGCCCTGCGCATTGCAGGACGTACCCAACTTCGGATCGGCGCCAAGCTTCAGCAACAGCGCCGCCGTCTCCGGGAAGACATTCACACCACCCTGCCGGTCGCCCTGGCCGCTGGCGGCCAGATAGGGCGTCGTGCCGCTCTTGGCCACGACATTGACCGCCGCTCCGCTGTCGAACATGAGCTGCACCATCCGGTTCCAACCCAGATACGCGGCCCCGTGCATCACGTTCTCGCCACGGGTGCTGATCAGCTTCGGATCATTCTTCTGCGTCAGGAGATACTTGGCCACTTCAATAGCGCGGTCTTCCTTTGCGTCGCTGTAACCCAGACGGCGACCAACGCCCACCGCGGCCATCAGCGGGGACACGTTCTCGCGCGTCACGGCCGCCAGGTCTGCGCCGGCGTCATGCAGGAGCTGCAGCAGCTCCAGATCCAGCGCATACGCGGCCAGGAATGCCGGCGTGGCCCCGACCCGCGACTTGAGATACCCGCCCGCGAATCCCGGGGGGTTCTTCGTGATCTTCGCGTTGACGTCGGCCTTGTGGCTGATCAGGGACTTGATGAGGTCCATCTTGCCCTTGCGGTCCGGAATGCCGCTCATCGGATCGGAGAAGCCGACCACCGGATTCGCCTGCTCCCCTTCCCACACACCCGACGCCCAGTGGAGCGCCGTGAAACCGGTGCCGTTGTCGTTGGGGTTGGCACCCTGCTCGAGCAGGAAGAGCGCCATCGGAATCTGGGCTTTGGTCGTGGCCACCATCAGCGGTGTGGCGCCTTCGGACTCGTTGTAGCTGTTGCCCTGGAATCCGAGCTGTCCGCGGGGGCGTCCGCCTCGACCACCAGCAGCTCCGGGAACCGCGTCCTTCTGGGAGTGGATGTTGATGTCCACGCCCGCCGCCAGCAGCATGCGCGCGCCGTCGATGTTGCCCTCGCGCGCCGCGAAGTGGAGGGGCGTGAAGCCGAGATTGGTACGCGCTTTCACGTCGGCGCCGGCATCGATGAGCACCTTCACCGCGTCGTTGTGCTGCTCCGCGACGGCCCACATCAGCGCCGTCTGCGCCAGCAGCGGTTCCTTCGCGTTCACGTCTGCGCCAGCCGTCAGCAGCATCTTCACCGCGTCCGCGCTGCCCGTGCGCGCGCAGATCATGAGCGGGGTCTCGCCGGTGGCAATCGCCAGATTGGGCTTGGCGCCCGCCTTCAAGAGCTTGTCCACGATCGGGGCACTGCCATTGGTGCAGGCCTCCGACAGCGGCGTCACACTAAGGTCGTTGACAGTGTCAGCCTTGGCACCGGCCCGCAGCAGCAGGTCCACGGTGGCCGCGTCATTCCAGTGGGCCGCCCAGTGCAGGGCCGTCGTCCCGTCAGTGTCGGGAGTGTTGACGTTCACCGACGCCTTCAAGAGCGCGGAAATGGCCTGGGGGTTCTGGGACTTCACGGCTTGAACCAGCCGGTGATCGCCTTCGACCGCACCGGACACGGTCACTACGGCAAGGAGGCACAGCACACCCACGGCTGGGTGATGGAGACTACGGCGCATTTTTTTCCCTCCCGGCGGGCAACCCACCGGCATCAGTGACCGAAGACAGGTGAAAACAGGAATCTGACCCCCGGTAAAACAAGACGCGTACCATCCATACAGAGGGACCAACCCGGCGCAAATACCCAGAAATAGAGGGGAAACGAGGAGGGCACGCCAGAGGTCTGACGTCTGTCAGGCCTGCTGCCGGAAAAAGTCCGCCCCGGACGGCGGAAAATTCAGCGCCCACTCATGGCGGGCATTCAGGTCTGATGGGTATGGCGGCGGATCAGCCGAAGGTAATCAGGGCGACCGCGGCGACGACACTCGCCCCGATAAGCTGAATCACCAGGTCGGCACGGTCCTGGAGGAAACAGAGGCCGACAGCCCCTAGGATGGCGGCCAGGCACAGGAAATACCAGTACAGCTCACGGGGCTGGCTTGTCAGCTCCACCGTCGGTGCAAGCCGTTTTCCGGTTTCGATGATCTCGTTCGCAATGTCGCGGTCAGGGTCGCGGTCGAGCTCGAAATACTTGCCGCCACCCACCGACGCGATCTGCTGAAGCCCTTCGCGCTCAAGCTTCGATCTGAGCACCACTTCCTTTCCGCTCTCGTCGACGAAGGCGGGCATGAGACCGCCACCAAGTGACCCGACACCCACCACAAAGATCGGAAACTTCCTCTCGACCGCCACCTTGAGCTCGTTGGCGACCACACCGCTCCATACTTCCCCATCGGTGACCGCGACAAAGAGCTTCGCGTTCTTCGAGGGACCATGCATGTCCTGGTCACGCTCGATGAGGCGGAGCCCCCAGTGAATCCCCTGCTCCAGGTTCGTGTCCCACGTGCCGTCGTCGGTAAGTGGAAACGGCGATCCCTTACCCAGATGCTCGAGGAAGAAGAGCAACGTATTGGGGTCCTTGGTGAGGCGGACCTGCGGTGCAGCGACGCGGGCAAACACGGCCAGCGCCACCCGATCGCGCTGCCAGCTCATCGATTCAGCCAGGACGCGCAGAAAGCGCATCGAACGCTGCCAGCGGTCCCCCCCGGCCAGATCCGCCACGTGCATCGAGGCCGACCCGTCCTGCAGCACCACAAGATCGAGGCCGTTCTGCCGCACTTCCGAACCGGGCACGGACGGGCGTGACACGGCCAGAATGATGCTCGCGGTCGCCAGGACAAGACACAACCAGAACGGCAGGTCCCCGGACATGCCGAGGCGCTGTGGCACCGGGAACGTCCGACCACGACCGAGGCGCTGCGTATCGCTCCGGCGAATCGCCAGGCGCAACACCCAGAGCACCAGGAGCAGCGCAGGCGCAGCCAGCAACCACAGGTAGGCCTGGTCTGCGAACGTGACCTGCCTGATGTCTATCCCTGACAGCACATTCACTTGTTATCCGCGTCGAGGAGGTTTCTGGCCGCCGCCGGGCTCTTCGCGCTCTTCCTGCATCTTCGGCACGAGGGTCTTGAACTCTTCCGTCTTGACAGCCGGCGGCGGTCCGCCGGGCACACCGTGCACCGTTGAGCCGGACGGAAGGTCTGCGCTCTCGGCGGGCGCGACGGTGGCCGACTGGAGTTCAGCCGGGCGGAGCGGTCCGCGTCCTTTGGCGACAAGGTCACGCACCCGCGTCACATATTCGAGGTTAAAGGCGGCATCGGCGACGCCAGCATCGGCCCGCAGGACATCGGCATACGCACGCACGACCGCATCCAGACGCTCCACGGCCACCCTGCGATCGCCATTGAATCGCTGGCTGGCGCGAAAGAGCCCGTTGGCCTTCGCGAGCATGGCCTGAGGAGCCTGTGCCTGCTGTGCCGCTCCCTGAGTGGCCGACGTTGTCGGCATGGGCGCTGTGCTGTCCTGCCGCGAGCGCCAGTAAGCCACGGTCACGCGCTGTTGCTCGACCTGGTCCTGCATGCCCGCTTTCCAGGGCAGTCGGCTCTCCTGCGGCATCATCTGATCGAGTTCGGCTTCGCTGTCGTAGTGCAGCGTCGCCAGACGCTCGAAGGCCGCGCCCACCGCGCGCACGTCGCGGGCCTCCCGCACGGCCAAGGCACAGGCGACAAACAATACGACGGCGATCATGAACCGAAAGGCAGCGCTTTTCATCGAAGTCTCCTCACACCCACACCAAGTCTGATCCCGAACATCGCTACGACAACCGCTGGAAATACGGCACGGTCAGCTTCAGCGCTGCCCCCACGACCCAGAAGACCACGGCCATCAGGCCGAAGCTCGCATAGCGCGGCTCCTGACTCGTGTAGGTCTTGTATTCGATTGAACCGGTCGCACGCTTATTGAGATCGACCAGCGCCGCCAGAAGGTCCTCCTCCTGGGCGACCGGATAGAACCGTCCGCCACTGGCATTAATGGTCGGCTGCCAGACCTCGTCCGGAATGTTCTTGCCGGCCGACATCCCGTAGTTGATCCGGACCAGATATACCGGAATCTTCAGCTCGTTCGCGCTCTTCAGGATCTCAGACAGCGACTTGCCACCCACCTTGTAATTGCTGTCCTCACCGTCGCTGAAGATGATCATCATGTTGCCGGAAGCTTCCGCGAACTCGAAGGCCTTGAACAGCCCCACCATTTCATCGATCGCGCGGCCGATGACCGTGCCCTGATCGGGAAAGGTGCTGAATTCAGTCGGGTCGTGGATGAGCGACAAGCTGAGCCGCACGTTGTCGTAGTCAGCCGTGAACGGCATGATGATGTAGGGCTGGTCGCCGAACTCGACGACACTGATCAAATCGCGATAGCCGCTCTTGATGCGCATCTGCACGAACTGGTCGGCGGCGGCCACTGTCGTGAAGAACGCGGCGTCGGTCGCCTGCCGCATGTTCATCTTCGCCGTGAATGGCGACCGCATGCTCAGCGACGCATCGATCAGCAGGCCAATGCGACGGCCCGGCATCGACACTTCCTTGCTGATAAGCGCCGTGAACGGATCGGCGATCGCCATCAGGAAGAACGGCAGCCCTAACACGAAGAACACCGTCGGGATATGGGCCAGACCCATCAACCGCGATTGCGGCAATGAACGCAGCAGCGCCGGCAGGACCACCCCGTGACGTGTCCCGCGGCGGGCCAGCGTGCGCGCCACCAGCAGGAAGACGCTGAGCGCGAGCAGGCCGAACAGGACCAGCCGCCCCTCGCTGAGGTGCGTGAACTGCAGGTCCCTCAGGCGAAGGCCCTGCCATTCAGTGGTCTGCTGACGCATCAGCGTCAGCAACATCCGGAACTGGTTCATGCGGCCTGACGGTCCTGGCGCGCGCGACTCCCCGGCATCCAGCGGCGCAGGTGCGGCCGCGGCCAGATGCGCTCGGCTCTCAATGTGCTTACGACGCCCAGAGCGCTCGAAATGGTTCCCTCAAGCGGCGCCCCGTTAATCTCGCCGCGCTGGCCGTAGAGCACCGCGCCGAAGGTCTCCATCGTGGCGTGCATCGTTTCGAGCAGCTGCCGCTGCGCCGATGGCGCCGACATCGGCAACCCGGCCAGCTCGTTGGCGATCGATTCGCCGGTCACGGCACTCGACACCGCGATCGTACGACCGCGCCGACGCATCAGCAGGCGTCCCTCGCCACGCTCCCCTGTCACCGTCGACCGCGCCTGATTGACAGGCCGATCGAGTGCGTACGCCGCGGCAATCCGAAGTGCCGCCAGGGCACGCCCGACAAGCGGCTCGTTCCAACCGGTCTGCTCGGACTCACGCTGCACGTCCGTCAGCTCGCGCGCGGCGCGTGCGAGGACGGCCCTGTCACCGATATGTGTTCGTTCCGTCGGAAGTTTCCAGCCGGCGCCACGGGCCGCACCAACCAGGGTCACGACGAGGACCAGCGAGCCCAGCAGCCCGAGTGCGACCGCCGCGATGTCGAGGGCATTCGCGCGGAAGCTCAACGATTCGACCCGTGCGAAGTTCTGATCCACGGAGTCGCGGATATCCTTCGCATCCGCCGGAACCAGCGACAGCACGCGAATCGGCTGCTCCGGAAGGATGTAGGCGAGCTCCCGGCCCTGGATGGATGTATTCCCGCTGACACGGCTGTTGACCTTGTAGGTCAGGGTCACGGCCGGCACGGGCACGTCCTTG
>CANJYC010000141.1 GCA_947478985.1 Acidobacteriota bacterium
CAGGGCATGGGCGGAACGCTGCGCGTGGCGAGCGAGCGGAATGCCTACACGCTCACCGATCGCGCCACCTTCGAGCAGCTCCGCCGTGGCCTTCGACTCGCCTTGTTGTTTGAAGGCGGCCCGGCCATGCTCAACACCTACGCGATCTTCATTCGAGCTGCTGCAACGGGGGCCGATCGCGCGGCTGCGGCCACCTTGAGCGACTGGTTTGCCGAGGGCGAAGGGCGGCCGCTCATCGCGAGCTTCACGGCCAACGGCCGCCGGGTCTTCAGCCTCTGGCCCGAGAGAACCCCGCGCACTCGTCCCACCGACCTGCCCACGACTGAGCCGCAGAATGCTCGCTGAGATTGCCGACGCCATGGCGCTCATCGTCGGCCGGGATGTCGAGGTGTGGCAGATCACCGGCGTGTCATTTGTCGTGGCACTGTCCGCTCTCATGGCGGCCGTGGTAATTGGTCTGCCTGCCGCCTACGCGCTGGCCATGTCGGGCCCGCGCGGTGCGAGATTCGGCATCTGGGTCGCGCACAGCATGGCTGCGTTGCCGACCGTCGTGGTGGGGCTCACCCTGTACTTCGTGTTATCGGCGGGCGGACCGCTGGGCTGGACGCGGCTGCTCTATACGCGAACAGCGATGTCCTTCGGCCAGTTCATCCTCGCCTTTCCGCTTGTTGTCGCCCTCGTGCTTGGCGCGCTGCGCCGGTTGCCGCCATCGGCCAGTGAAGCCCTGGTCACGCACGGCGCGTCCCGGGCGCGGCAGATGGTCTGGTTGCTGTGGGAGGTGAGATCAGCAGTTGTGTCGGGCACGTTTCTCGCGTTCTCCCGCGCGTTCACAGAGCTTGGCGCCGCGTTAATTGTCGGCGGCAATATTCGCGGCGCCACACGGACGCTCACCACATACGTGGCGCTTGAATACAACCGCGGTGACGACGCGCGTGCGATCGCATTGGGCCTCATCCTGCTGACCGTGGCGCTGCTCACCAATTCACTCATGCATGCCTTCACCAGCGAACGATGAGTGACGATCGCACCCCGGTGATTCGGACGCGCCACCTCGTCGTTGGGTATGACGGCGTGGCTGCGGCCTCGGTGCCGGACCTCGACATCGGCGGCGGTGCCGTCTGGCATGTCACCGGGCCAAACGGCTCCGGCAAGACGGCGCTCCTCAAAACCCTGGCCGGGCTGCTCCCGCTGGTTTCAGGCACGGTCGAGCGGGCCTGCGGACGAGGGGCCAATGGCGTGATCTTCATCCACTCGACGCCTTACATGTTTGCCGGCACCGTGAGGCGCAACCTCGCCCTCGCTCGTCCACGCGAGGAAGACCTGGCAGCGGTGGCCGAAGGCTTCGGGCTGACAACGCTGCTCGAACGGGACGCCTCGCAGCTGTCGCACGGCCAGCAGCGGAGGCTCGCGCTGGCCCGCGCCGTTCTTGGCCGCCCGTTGCTGTTGCTGGTTGATGAACCGGAGGAGGGGCTCGATGACCAGGCGATTGCGGCGTGGCGGGCGTGTGCCGTGCGCTCCTTCAACGAGGGCGCGCCGGTGCTCGTCGTGGCTGCCCATCGTCCGCTGGCCCTGGATACCGTGACCGTGAAACAGGTTCGCCTGGGGCCCGAGGCATGAGCGACCACCATCACGGCGTCGGCGATGATGTGAGGATGCGCGGCTTCGCTCGTCGCGACACCGTGGAGGCCGCGCTGGCCTGGCTCGATGCGCAGGCGCTTCGCCTTGATAGCGAGGTCGTCTCTCTTCAGGGAGCCTCGGGCCGGGTGCTCGCCACGTCGATTGTCAGCGATGTGGACGTACCGGGATTCGATCGGGCGGCGATGGATGGATATGCCGTGGCGGCCGACAGCACCGAGGGCGCGAGTGCCTACAATCCGCTGCTGCTCGACGTGATCGGTGACTCACTGCCGGGACGTCCATTCGGACGCGCCGCTTGTGCAGGACAAGCCGTACGCATTATGACCGGCGCGCCGATGCCGGCCGGTGCCGACGCGGTGCTGCCGGCGGAGTGGGCAGACGCGGTGGACGATCGGCACATGCGCGCACTCGACGCCGTGTCACCGGGCAAGCACGTCGGCACTCGCGGAGAAGACATCACCCGCGCAACGAAGCTCTTCGAGGCCGGGCGGGTGCTGCGCCCGCAGGATCTTGGCGTGCTCAGTTCCGTGGGCGTAGCCGAGGTTCCGGTGGTTCGCAGGCCGCGCGTCCGCCTGGTCGTGACCGGCAACGAGCTGCTGCCCGCCGGTTCACGACCGCACGGTCATCACATCGCTGACGCCAACGGTCCGATGCTCACGGCGCTGGTAGAGCGTGACGGCGGTGTCGTCGACTTTCCCGGCCTCGTGCCGGACGAGCCCGGCGCCATTCTCGACGCACTCCGCGCCGAGGCCGACGTGGTTATTGTGTCCGGCGGATCCAGCGTCGGGATCGAGGACCACGCGCCAGCGCTCGTCGCCGCGCATGGGGATCTCGCCATCCACGGCATCGCGATGCGGCCCAGCAGCCCGACCGGGCTTGGCCGTCTCGGGCACCGGCTGGTGTTCCTGCTGCCTGGAAATCCGGTGTCCTGCCTCTGCGCCTACGACTTCTTTGCGGGCCGTGCCATTCGTGCGCTCGGCGGCCGCGCCAGAACATGGCCCTATCGCTCGATCGTGGCGCCGCTGGCGCGGAAGATCAGCTCCTCGATCGGGCGACTCGACTACGCGCGTGTCCGGGTGGTCGATGGCGTGGTGGAGCCGCTCGCAATCGGTGGCGCCTCGGTGTTGTCATCGACCACACGTGCGGACGGCTTCGTGCTTGTGTCTGCAGATAGCGAAGGGTACGCGTCGGGCGCCACTGTCGAGGTCTGGCTCTATGCGTGAGCAGGATCAGTTTCTCCAGGTGCTCGACCGCGACGAGGCCGAACGGCGGTTTCGTGCCGCGCTCGATCTGACGCCGCGCGGCGTCGAGACGGTACCGCTCGATGCGGCGCTCGGCCGCGTGCTCGCGGTCGACATCGCCTCGGCCGTCGACGTGCCGTCGTTCGATCGCTCGAACGTGGACGGCTTTGCCCTCAACGCCCAGGACACCTTCGGCGCAACCGAGGAAGCCCCTCGTGTTGTTCACCTCTATCCAGAGTCGATACACACCGGCGTCGTGCCGGCAACCGTTGTCGGCGCTGGCGGTGCCGTGGCCATCGCGACAGGTGGAATGGTGCCGCGCGGGGCCGATGCCGTGGTCATGATCGAGCACGCGGAGGCCGTTGGCGACACGCTTCGGATCGCCAGGGCGGTGACGGCGGGTGGCGGCGTGTCGTTTGCCGGGACCGACATCACCGCGGGCGAGACCGTGGTCCGGCGCGGCCAGGTGCTGACGAGCCGCGACACCGGCGTGATTGCCGCCATCGGCGTCTCGCACGTCGATGTATGGCGGAAGCCGATTGTGGCCATCCTCTCCACCGGTGACGAGATCATCGCGCCCGGGGAGCCGATGCAGCCGGCGAAGGTGTACGACTCGAACGCGCAGGTGCTGGCCGACGCGGTGCGGGAACTGGGGTGCGAGCCCTTGCGCATGGGCATCGCGCACGACGACCTGGCCACGCTGCGCCGACGCATTCACGACGCGCTCGCCGCTGCTGACGTCGTGCTGCTCTCGGGCGGAACGAGCAAGGGCGCAGGCGATCTGTCGTATCGAGTGGTCGGAGAACTTCGCGACCCGGGCATCGTGGCGCACGGCGTGGCGCTCAAGCCGGGCAAGCCGATCTGCCTTGCCGCAACCGCGGGGCGCCCAGTAGTCCTGCTGCCTGGATTTCCGACGTCGGCCATCTTCACGTTTCACGAGTTCGTTGCGCCGGTCCTGCGCCTGCTCGCCGGACGCGGCTCGGACGATAAGGCGACGGTGTCGGCGCGAATGGCGGTCAAGGTCAACAGCGAGATTGGCCGCACGGAATATCTGCTGGTGGGCCTGGTCGAGACGATCGATGACGCGGGGGACACGGCGCTTGCCGCCTATCCGATGGGGCAGGGCTCGGGCAGCGTCACCACGTTCAGCCGCGCAGACGGATTTGCCACGATTGGCCGCCACGAGGAGATTGTCGAAGCCGGGACGCTCGTCAAGGTCCAACTCCTGGGCGGCGCGCTGCAGCTCGCCGACCTGGTCGTCATCGGCAGCCACTGCATTGGCCTCGACTATCTCCTCGGGGAACTGCAACAGCGCGGTGTCCGATCCAAGTTCCTGGCAGTCGGCAGCGCGGCCGGGCTCGAGGCCGCCAAGCGCCGCGAGTGCGACGTGGCCGGAATCCATCTGCTGGATCCGACAACCAATCAGTACAACAGACCATTTCTCACGCCGACGCTTGACCTCATTCCCGGCTATGGCCGCCTTCAGGGCGTGGTCCATCGTCCTGGTGATCCGCGATTCGAGCGCCGCTCCGCGCGCGACGGCATAGCCGCGGCGTTGAAAGATCCCTCGTGCGTGATGGTCAATCGCAATCAAGGCAGCGGGACGCGGGCGCTCATCGACCGTCTGCTCGAAGGGGCCAGGCCCCGCGGTTACGCCGTGCAGCCGCGCAACCACAACGCCGTGGCGGCCGCCGTCGCACAGGGGCGCGCGGACTGGGGGCTGACGCTCGACAGCGTGGCGGCCCGCGCCGCGTTGGGTTTCCTGCCTGTGCAGGAGGAGCGCTACGACTTCGTGGTGCCGACGTCTCGCGCGAATCGGCCAGGCGTGGCGGCGTTCAAGGCGCTATTGAGCGAGCCCCGGACGCGCGACGTCCTCGCGGGTCTCGGACTGAAAGGTTGACGGTGGTGCGGGCGGGCGGCGTCGTGCTGTGCGGCGGCCGATCGACACGCATGGGTTCGCCCAAGGCGCTGCTGCCGTTCGGCGGCGAAACGATGCTGCAGCGCGTCGTGCGCCTGCTTGGCGCTGTTGTCTCGCCGCTCGTCGTGGTCGCGGCACCCGATCAGGCGTTGCCGGAGTTGCCCGCGTCGGTCATTGTGACGAGGGATGAACGGGAGGGGCGCGGGCCGCTCGAAGGGTTGCGTGCCGGTCTCACGGCGCTGCCCGCCGATGTGGAAATGGCGTATGTCACCAGCTGTGACGTGCCGCTGCTGGTGCCGGCATTTGTCGACCGCATGGTGGCACTGCTTGGCGACGACGATATTGCCGTGATGGAGATTGACGGATTTCCGCACCCGTTGTCGGCGGTCTATCGCCGCCGCACGCTGCCGCACGTGGAGGCGCTCCTGGCGGCGGACCGTCTTCGTCCGGTGTTTCTATTCGACGCCGTGCGAACCCGCCGCGTGTCGCCCGCGGAGATGACGGCGGTTGATCCGGAATTGCTGACGCTGCGGAATCTCAATGCCCCGCAGGACTATCTCGACGCGCTCGCAACCGCCGGGCTGGCGCCGCCGCCACCGCCTTCAATCGACTGACGCCGCCAGGCGCGCTCTAGCGCGCGCTACCAGCCGCGCTGTCGGTGATACTCGGTGACGAGACTCGCGAGCCGCTCACGGCTGAGCGTCGCATCCGGATCCCCGCTGAGCGCGGACTCCAGGAATCGATCGGGCAGCGTGTCCTCGTCCGGCGTCCAGCCGGCCAGCAGGTTGAACTGCCGCTTGGCATG